>NZ_MWQY01000035.1 GCF_002087085.1 Marispirochaeta aestuarii
ATCCTAACATATTTCCCCGCTCTATGGGAATTTATCTATTTTTCAGGAGACCCTATGTAATGGTACCTGTTCCAGTATGGTCGGTCTCTTCGACTATTCCAGAAAAGTCCGTTGTCTCGTCAATATATTCGTCGTCCACTCCAATCTGAATTGATCCGAAAAACCAGGCTGAAAAACCTTCGGCAAACAGTTGAGTATCTGACAGACTTCCGCCTCCCGCCCCGCCGGCGCAGCTAAAGAGAAAAGATGTTAATGCTACTATAATCATAGGACCGGTGTTCTTTAGTGTTTGCATGCTGGTATCGAAAATCTCCTTAAATTGTGATTCTATTACATATTATTACCTTCGATACTTCTGTTTCTAATAAACACAGTAAAAATAATACAATCAATTAAAAGTAACGGATGCAATAGTCACAAAGACGACCCAGAAAGTATTAAAAATAACCTGTCACACTGTAAATTTTCCACACATCCTCTTCTTCTTCCCTCATGACAAAATCATAATCACTCGTTCCAAGGCTACTAGTAATATTTACTGTCACGGAAGAAGTATCAGGAACGTTCGTTGAATTCAATGAAAGTGGAAAATCCTTCCATGGACCATTTGCTGGCCAGTAAGCTGAATTTAGTGTATCCCAGCTCGGTGCATCTGGGTGAATATGATCGCCGCGAATTGTGCTATATTCTTGATTACTTAAATCATTCAGGAACATTTCTATTCGCTCCTCTACGGATACTGGGGAGACTTCATCGCAGCCTGTAAAGAAAAAGAAAAATATCGATAGACAGATTAATATTGTGATCTCTTTGAGATTAATTCTTCCCCTCATCTAAATGTCCTCCGTGCTCAAGTGAATAATGATGTATTCGTTGAACTTATCAAGTATATCATTGTACATTGAGTTGTACTCTTCAAAATTATCGTTATCTTTTCCCGTCAGCCATTTTGCTTTCATTAGTGCATACTGTTTTGCACCAATATAACGTTTAAGGGAATAAGATGACAAAGACCAATATCGTCTATTGAGGAAAATTACACTCCCTTGTTTCTCAAGAGGAACAATCTCTTCGCGATAGTATTTATCTGATTCATCAGAACCGTGTAATTCTTTGATTTTTTTCAATTCCTCAACATTTTCTTTAAGCAACGCCTTGTTGTCTTCATAAGCTAAAGTAAGATTCTCCACCTCCCGAATATACCCATCCATCTGCCGCTCTATCCCTCTAAGCCCTGCAATTGGGTCGGCGGAGAACTCAGCCTGCTTCTCATCCGCCCAGCTTGAGTAGTCTATGGGACGCCCTTTTAGTTCGAACTTCTCCCCCGGCGCACGTCCGGCCTTGACTTCGACTCCCTCGCCTTCGTAGAGCACCACCGGTATCCCCTGGCTGGTCACCATCACCTCGCCGGAATCCACGGTAAACAGGGCGGAGCCTTCGTCCCCGGCGTACACGGTAAACTCCGTTCCCCGTACGCCCGCCACGCTGCTGGGGGTGGAAATCTTCGGCTCGATGCCGAAAAGCCGCATAAACTTGAACTTCACCGAACCCAGGGCGGTGTGCATGACCGTCTCCTTCTGTCCCCCGGAGTCGATCTCCCGGATCGAGAAGACCGTGTTCGGATTAATTACAATCTCCGCCGCACCCTGACGTGCCAGGGTCGCCGTCCCGTCATCGCCGGTTATTACCGTATCGTCCTTCTCGAGCTCGTCGCCTATCATGGCCTCCACCACATCCCCGGAGGGGTAGCGCAGGTCGACCCAGCCCTGCAGGTAGTCGATACTCGCCACCTGGGCGGCGGAGGGCAGGGCGGCGGCGAAAAACAGTCCCAGGACAACCAGCACGCTAAGCCTTCGTGGTGAAAAAACCGGATGCTTTCTCATAGTCTTACTGCTCCTTTCCCAAAGGTCCGGCAAAGGCGTAGATCATCCTGTTCCGGTCTTCGTCCCTGCCGATGGTTATGTAAAAGCGTCCCGCTGTACTCTGTGCAAGAAAGGTCGCTGACCTTTCGGGAACATACTTGGCAAAAAACTGCTCTATCTCGAGGCCACTGCCGTAACGGGCGGCCTGTGCCGGTTCATCGATAACCAGCAGTTCCGTCTCTCCCAGGCTGAATCTCCCCTCCGCCAGGATCTTCCAGAACTCCCGCATATCAGACCGGCGCATTATCATCTCCGTGTCCAGCAGAAAAGGCTCCGCCGTCTGTTCGCTTAAAGCTTCCCACTCTCCGGCATTTATCATCTCCGTAAACTCCATTCCGTCCCGTTCCCCCGGAATGGTGGTACATCCTGCGAAAAATATCCCCAGCACCAGGGTTGTAAGCGTTCTGCGCATCCCTTTTTTCATTCCAACTCCTTGTTCCGTGCTTTCGCCTTGCAGCACCCTTGTAGAGTACCCCCCTTGTGCGGCTATTTCAAGGATTTTCAAGGGGCGCCTTGACGGGCCCTCCGCTCGTAGCCGGCCCTCGGGATTCTCTCAATATTTTTGTCCTGCTCCGCAGGCCCTTTTGCGGCTCGCTCGCTCACTCCGCCGCTTCGGGCCTGTCCCTCCCGCCGGGCTGCCGCTGCGGTCCCTGGCGCGGGGTGTCTTAATACTGCTCAACATCATATGCTTAAAAAAATCTCCTTCGGCAGGTGGGCCGCAACCAGGTAGTTCGGCAGGTCCACGGTCTCGCAGATCTTCAGGTCCAGGGCCGCCGTACAGATTACGTAGGCCTCCTCTTTTTCAAGTCCGTAACGGGAGCAGACATAGTCTATCATATAACCCGTGGCCTTTTGGGCGGCCTCCAGAATCGTCGTACCGATACCCGTGGTTGCGTAATAATGGTCGGTTTCGTAGCGGGGCTCTTCAATGGATTCGCCGTGTACAACGGATATCCGTAAAGTTACCGTAAGCTCCGTCTCGATGGCGGAGATTCCCACCTCTCCGTCCCCCTGGGCGGCATGGCCGTCCCCGGCGGAAAAGAGGGCCCCTTCGACCCAAACCGGCAGGTAGAGGCTCGTACCCGCCGTCAGGTAGCGGATGTCCATGTTGCCCCCGTGCTTCCCCGGCGGCCCGGTGCGGAACTCGCCCCTCTCAGCCGGTGCCGTCCCCAGTACCCCGCAGAAGGGGGCCAGTTTTACCCGTACATGTTCGTTGAACCAGGCGTAGCCTGACTCTTTGTCGTATCTCCAGGCCTTGAAGTAGTCTCTTTCAAGCAGCTCAGGCAAAAGACCCTTGCCGGGTCCGCTGACCGACCAGCCCCAGTCCCCCAGCTCGTACTCGAGAATATCCACCTTCAGTACATCCCCCGGCCCGGCCCCTTCAACGAAAACCGGTCCGGTAAGGGGGTGAATCCTCCCGGTATCCCTGGCGGCGATGTCCGCCGCTGTGGAGTCGGGTGTAAAGGCCCCGTCCGAGGCGTCCCGGGTCTCCATGCTGATCAGGTCGCCGGACTTTATGTTCAGCACCGGGGGAATATCCCTGTTCCAGCGGGTGTGGATGTTCTTCTCCTCCCGGGATAAAAAGTGATGCCGTATCATGCGGTCTGAAAAATGATCCATATCTTCTGCCCCTTACAGAGTATATCGGCGGTGGATATAAAAAAAGACAGGCCGGGAGACTGCCCCGGCCTGTTCACGAAAAATGTTGCTGTTTCCTGTTTCAGGAGAGAATAGTAAATAGCCTAGGAAATCGCTTCCACGTCCTTGCGCATGGATGCAAGGTCCGAGGCGTCGACGCTGATATTTCCGCCGCCAACGTTCTCTTCTATCTGGGGAATCTTCCGGGCGCCCCCCAGGACGTTTACGTTGTCCCCTGTCCCCTGGGACATGGTCCATGCCAGTACCAGCTCGGTCATGGAGCAGCCGTACTTTTCCAGCAGGGGCTGCCACTTCTTCTTCAGGTCCTGAATCCGGGCCAGTTTGTCCTTCTGGTACCATTCGATCTTGCTCTTTGCAAGGCCCATGTTCACAGTACTTTCCGGGCCGTATTTACCCGTTAGAACGCCCCGTTCCAGGGGAGAGTAGGCCTGGAAGGTTACGCCGTGCTCCTTGCAGAGACCGAAGAACTTCTCTTCCACGCCCCGGTCCAGCATGCTGTACTTCTCCTGGATCAGGTCCAGCTGGCCGTTGTTCACGTACTCCATGAACTGCTCACGGTTCAGGTTGGAAGCGCCGATGGCGCGAATCTTTCCCTGGGCCTTCAGGTCCATCAGGTATCCCATGGTCTCGCTGATGGGGAAGGGGTAGTCCTCGGTGGCCTGCCAGTGGACAATGTAGAGGTCCAGGTAGTCCGTATCCAGCCGCTTAAGGCTCCACTCGATCTCCTCCGCCAGACGGGCGGGGCTCGCGTTCCGGACAATCTTTACGCCGTCCCGTTCCATCAGAAGGCCGCCTTCGTCGATGTCCCAGCGGATTCCGCACTTGGTTGCCAGCACGTACTGATCCCGGCGACCTTTCAGGGCCTTGCCCACAACCTCTTCGCTGTGGCCCAGTCCGTAGGCCGGGGCGGTGTCCACCAGGGTAATTCCCAGTTCCCGGGCGCGGTGGATCGTCTTGATGGATTCCGCATCGTCGCTGGGACCCCAGTTGCTGTCTCCTCCGATGGCCCAGGCGCCCAGGCCCAGGGCGGAAGCTTCGATACCGGATTTTCCGATTTTCATCATCTTCATAAAAATAACTCCTGCAAAAAATTATGCTGAAAAATATTGCTTACAGTTTGTATCACATATAGGTCGGCATTGCCACACGGGGTATCCAGAGCATCAGGTCCGGCAGGAATACCGCCACGGCCAGCACGAACAGAGAAATCAGGTAAAAGGGCACCATGGCGCGGGTCGCCTTGGCAATCGAAAGCTCCGCCAGGTCCGCCGAAATCAGAAGGCACAGACCGTAGGGCGGGGTTATAAGCCCTATAGCCAGGGTCAGGACGACAACGATTCCCATATGGTAGGGATTAATTCCCGCGGTCGCGGTAATCTGCCCGATAATCGGCTGCAGAATAATAATCGCCGGAATGGCATCCATAAACGTCCCGATTACCAGAAAGATAATTACCACCGTCAAAAAGATCAGGTAGGTGGAATCCAGCATACCCGCGTTCCCCATGAACTCCACGACCATCTCCGGAATGTTGTAGAAGGCAAGCACCCATCCCCACAGCGAGGCCGCTGCCACGCAGAAGAGGGAGAGGGAGAAAAGCCCGAGGCTGGTTTTAAAGGTCTCGTAAATCTTTTTAAGGCTTGCCTCGCGGTACAGAAGCGCCAGAACCAGGGCGTAGAGCACGGTAATGGAGGATGCCTCTGTAGCGGTAAATATGCCGAAGATAATGCCGCCTATAACGATTATGGGGATAAACAACGCCAGAATGGCCAGTTTGGAGTGTTTCCAGAGCCGTTTAAAGGAAAACTTGTGGTCTCCCCCTATTCCCAGCCGGTAGGCGACGAAAAAGGAGTAGCCCATCTGCAGGGTACCGATCAGTACGCCGGGAATAATACCGGAGAGGAACATGCCCCCCACCGAAAGTCCCGCGGTGGCTGCATAGATGATCATCATCAGGCTTGGCGGAATAATGTTTCCCAGGGTGGACGATGCCGCGGTAATCCCTGCGGTAAAGCCTCTGGGGTAGCCCGCTTTTACCTGGGCCGGTATCAGCACCGATCCCACGCCGCTGGTGTCCGCCGAGGAGACCCCGGAAATTCCGGCAAAGATCATGCTTACAACGACGTTTACATGGGCCATGCCCCCTTTCAGGTGTCCCACCAGGGCGTCGGAAAAGTCGATCAGTCTGCGGGAAATCCCCGTCTCGTTCATCAGCTGGCCAACCACCATGAAAAAGGGAACCGCCAGCAGGGGAAAATTGTTCAGTCCCACCCAGATCCGCTGAACAACAATGGTCAGTGGAACGTGTCCTTCAAAGACGATCGCCAGGGTGGATGATATGAACATCGCAAAGGCGATGGGTACGCGGATCAGGCATAAAAGAATAAACGATAAAAACAATACCCATAACATAGCTTACTGCTCCCCGCTTTTTCGGCTGTTCCGGATAGTGATCAGGATGCTGTTAATCGTATACAGGGCCATGGTAACACCGGAGACCGGCAGGGCCGCGTATACCCAGGACATCTGCAGCGGTACCTCGATTCCCCTGCGGGTAAAACCGGAGGTAAAATACTCCCAGCCGTACCAGGTCAGCAGAACACAGAATCCCAGGACGATAACGTCGGGAATCAGTTCCGCCACGAGCCGGACCAGGGGATTGCGAAAATTGCCGGGCTCGTACACGGCAATGGTAAAGTGTTTTTTTGTTTTAACGCTTACACAGGCCCCCATCAGGGCGACCCAGAAAAAGATGAACCTGGATCCCTCTTCCGTCCACTGGATCGGGGACTTGATGATAAATCTGCTTATTACCTGCAGAGAAACCACAATAAGCAGGCCTACCAGCATAATGCTTCCGAAGGTTCTTTGGATCTTTTCCAGTTTATCGATGAATTTGTTCACACCGGGACATCCTTTAAAAGGGAAACTCCGGAATGTTCCCGGAGTTTCCCCCTTTTCTGTTACTGTTTCTTGTTTTTGCCTGTTATTTGGCTGCGGCCCGGACCTTCTCCAGAAGATCCTCAAGCCCCAGTTTTTTGGCCATCTGGTCCTGGATCGGTCGGCCTCGTTCCATCAGTGCAGTCTTGTCCGGCCGGGTAACCACCACGTCGTATTTTTCCTGCATCTCCTTGATGGAGGACATATTCTTTTCGGTAATGTAGTCCCGTTCCCAGATCGCTGCGTCCTGGGCGGCTTCTTTGATAATTTCCTGGTATTCCGCGGGAAGATCCTGCAGAACCTTGTCGCTCATGAAAAGACCCATGGGAAGTACCAGGTGGTCTGTCAGGGCAAAGTAGGGTGCCGCTTCGTAGAACTTGTTCATCATTATGCTCACCGGCTCGTTCTCCGCACCGTCAACGACTCCGGCCTGCAGGGCGGAGTAGACCTCGGAATAGGGCAGGGGCGCGGGAATGGCGCCGAATACCGACCAGGTCAGGGAGTTTGCTTCCCCGCCCATTACGCGGATCTTTAAGCCCTCAAGATCGCCGATCTTTTCTATCGGCCGCTCGGCATTAAAGAGCAGACGATAGCCGGAGGTAAAGGTAGAGAGCAGCCGGATGTTGTATTTTTCCTGGCATGCCTGGTCAAGAATCTCGCCTACCTCGCCGTTGAATACCGCGCTGAAGTGCTCTTCATCCTCGAACAGGAAAGGTGCACCGAAAAGGTCCAGCTCCTTTACAAAACCGGTAACATGGGAAAAAGCCGACAGAGAAAGGTCCAGAGTCCCCAGGTTGAGTCCCTCGATCTGCTCGGGGCTGTCCCCCAGCTGGGCCGCGGGATAAATCTTGATCGCCACCGCCCCGTTGGTCCGTTTTTCCACCTCTTCCGCAAAACGCTTTACCCCGAGGTCGTAAGGGTGTCCATCGGACTGGTCGTGTCCGAGCCTCAATACAATCTGTTTTTCTCCCCCTGCTGCTTCCTTTTCTCCTCCGGAATATATCGGAGAGAGAATAACTGCCAGCAGCAGTGCAATGCCTAGTGCCTTCTTTAACATACGTTCCCCCTTGAAAATTGGTATCAGGTACCTGTACCTGCCAGTATCATTCAACCTTGTTGAATTGTCAATATTTTTGTGGGAAATTGTTGGAAGAAAGCATATTCCCCTGGACTTTGTATCCAATATGGGAAAAGGTGCCCTTTAGTTAAAAATATCCAGAAATTTGACGTACTCTGAATGGACCCCGGTAATGCGGTGTTCGATTATTGAATTGAAAAAAATGCTGTCCCCGGGGTTCAGAACATACCTCTGATCGTCCACCTGAAACTCGAGTATCCCCTCCAGCACGAAGATAAGCTCTTCCCCCTCGTGGCTGTGGATCTTGTCGTTCAGCTCTTCCGGACGTACGGTAATGAGTACCGGCTGCATCTTCTTGTGGGGCATCTCCACGGCCAGGGGCAGAATGGAATAGCCGCTTTCGGTGGGGACCGGTGAACGTTCCTCTTTGGCGGCGGGCACAAAGACACAGTCCCGGCTGTTCCCCTCGGCAATCAGGCCGGAAATGTTGGTATGAAGGGCGGAGGCTATCTTTATCAGGGTCGCCACCGGCGGAACCACCTTTCCCCCCTCTATCTTGGAAAGAAGGCTCTTGGTGAAACCGCAGTTGTCCGCCACGTCCTGCAGGGTACGGTGCTGCAGCTTTCTCAGTTTCCGAATGTGTCTGCCGATGGTCTGGGAATCCGGGAGTTTGTGCCTGTCGTTCAATCCGCTTTCCTCATGTATGTGTAGCGATTAGGATGATAGAAAAAAAATACACCTTGTGCAACCCTGTTGAATGCTTTATCCCGATGACATTTAGCTTGACCCGTGGTATATGTTTGTCTATGATTTTAAAAGATTTCAGGTAAAAGGAGTTGTAATTGGTTATGAGGGCAAAGCTTAGTCTTCTTATTATTGCAGTAGTTTTCACCGTTGCCGGCTGTGCCACCTCCGGGGTCACAGTGGAACGGACCGCAGCGGATACCCAGACCGATCTGAGCGGCCGCTGGAACGATACCGACAGCCGTCTGGTCGCCGAGGAGATGATCCGGGACATGAGTTCCCGCCCCTGGCTCGGCGATTTCCGGGCCGCGGAAGGCCGCAAACCGGTACTGATTGTCGGCAGCATCCGGAACAAGAGCTCCGAGCATATCGATACCACCCCCTTCGTCAAGGACATCGAGCGTGAGCTCATCAACGGCGGCCAGGTTACCTTCGTGGCCAACCCCGAAGAGCGGGTCGGTGTACGGGCGGAGAAGGAGGATCAGCAGTTCGAGGCCTCCCAGGAGACCATCAAGCGTCTGGGAGAAGAAACCGGGGCCGATTTCATGCTTATCGGGTCCATAAGCTCCCAGGTCGACGCCATCGAAGGTAAGCGCGCCACCCTGTATCAGGTGGACATGGAGCTTATCAATATCGAAAACATGGAAAAGGTCTGGATCGGTACCAAAAAGATCAAGAAGCTTGTGGAGCAGAGTAAAGTCCGATGGTAGATGCCGGACGCAGTCGGAAGGCCCGGAACCGGGCCTTCCTGCTTGTTGTCGTACTTGTTTTCATCTCCTGTACCACCCGTAACGAACCCTTTGCAGAGATCGACAATGCGGTAAATCAGGGGAATTACGCTCAGGCGGCCCAGGCCATGAGCGGCGACGAGCGATCCACCTACTACCGCGACAAAGACAAGGTACTCTACTACCTCGATGTCGGCATGCTCTACCATTATGCCGGAGACTACGAACTCAGCACGCAGCATCTGAACGAAGCGGAGATCCTCATCGAGCAGTATTTTACCAAAAGCATATCCCAGGCCGCCGGCTCTCTCCTCCTGAACGATAACATTATGGACTACGCCGGCGAGGACTACGAGGATATTTACCTGAATGTCTTCAAGTCCCTGAACTTCCTCTCCCGGGGGGATTTCGACGCCGGATTCGTGGAAGTCCGGAAGGTAAACACCAAGCTCAATCTCCTGGAAGATAAGTATTCCGACCTCGCCGCGGGATACAACTCAGCGGATGACGCGGAGGTTGAACTCAAGGCCGGGGAGAACCGTTTCTATAACAGCGCCCTTGCCCGCTATGTGAGTCTGCTTATGTACCGGGGCGAAGGGGATTACGATGGGGCCCGCATCGATTACAACAAGATAGTGGAAGCCTTTCTGCTGCAGCCGGATATATATGAATTTGAACCCCCGGTGGATGAATCGACCCTGCGCCCCCCCGACGGGGCCCGCCTGAGCGTCCTGGCCTTTGCCGGACGTTCCCCGGTAAAAAAAGCGAAGACCCTCACCATCGCCACCGGTCCCAATACCGTATCAATCCTCACCATGGACGAGGATGATGCAGGACAGCTGATTCCCACCGGATATAACAGCTTCTTCTGGCCCGGTATTGACGGGGGGTACCGTTTCAAGTTTCAGCTTCCCTACATAGAACCCCAGGGAAGCGCCGTGGATACCATTCGCCTGGTTGTGGACGCCCAGCCCCTGGGCCAGCTGAAGATGATCGAAAACATGGAACGGGTTGCAGAAGCCACCTTCCAGGTAAAGTATCCCATCATTTTCATGAAGACCGTTACCCGCACCATCGTCAAGGGAATCCTTGCCCAGATGGGCAAACAGCAGCTCCAGGAGCAGGGTGGTCTCGCCCTCGGACTCCTGGGATCCATTGTAGCGGACATTGCCGTGGAAGCCTCGGAGCAGGCGGACCTGCGGACCGCCCGCTATTTTCCCGCCCATGCCTACATGGGGGAGTTCGATATTCCCGAGGGTGAACACTTTGTCGAACTGGAGTATTACTCCGGGGGCACCCTGCTGCAGGTGGACGAGCTGGGGATGATGAATTTGACCAAAGGCGGTCTGAACCTCGCGACATCCTACTCTAACAAGTAGGACGCCGGAGTCCGTTGTAAAAGGAGTACCTGAAATGAAAAAGATACATACAGCCCTGATCCTGGCGGGAGTGCTTCTCCTGGGACTTCTTGCAGGCTGTGTCACAAGCAGCCCCTCCTCCGGGGGCTCCAACTCCTCCGGAGATATGCCCGACTGGTTTCTCGATCCCCGGGGGGTATATCCGGAGGATAAATACATGACCGCCATCGGTACCGGCGACACCCGCCGGGCTGCGGAACAGAGCGCCATGGCAGGGCTCTCCCAGATCTTCGAATCCCAGATCTCCGTGGATGTAAGTACCGCGGAGCGATATCGTGATCTGGTAAGCTCCTCCGGAAACGTCTCCGAGAGCGAGCTCATGCTCGCCCAGTCCACCAATGTACAGTCCAACCAGACTCTGCTGAATGTGCAGTTCGGAGAAGCCGCCGTCGATAACGAAGGCCGGGTCCATGCCATCGCCTATATCGACCGCATGGCCACCGGCAGAATCTATCAGGATCTGATCCAGAAAAACAGCGGCTTCGTTACCGCCTACATGGAGGAATACCGCGCCGCCGCCGATCCCATCCGCAAATACGCCTTTGTCTCCGCCGCCGCGGTGGTAGCCCAGAGCAATGCCCTGTTGATGGACCAGCTCAGGATCATCTCCCAGGTTTTCTACGCCATGACCTCGCTGCCCTATGACCAGCGCAGGGTTCTGCAGGAAAAGGTGGACATGGCATCCGGTATGACCATCAATATCCGCATCCAGGGAGCCGAGGGTCCCCAGGTGGAAGCTGCTGTCCGCGAGGCCCTGAGTCAGGAACGCTTTCCCACCGCCGATCCGGCCCTGCTCAGCGTGGGGGGGGATGTCCGCATTGAGGATATAGAGCTGAATCCCAAGTACAAGTCCGTGCGCTGGTATCTCAATCTTGATTTTACCGGACCCGACGGCAAAGCCCTTGTCTCTTATAACAACCAGGGCCGGGCCTCCGCGGTCACGGCGGAATCGGCCAGGTCCTTTGCCATGGATGATATCTCAAAGGCCGTCCGGCAGGATTTTATCGGTTCCGTCCGCGGATATTTTGACGGTCTGGTGCAGGGAAACTGAGCAGCCGGGTTTTTTCAAGCCTCTCGGGCATCCTGTCCGCTGGTCAGGATGCCGGTTTTTCTTTATACTGCTTCTGTAAAAACAGGACAAGGACATAGATAACAAGGAGATTACATGCGTTTTCCTGACATCAGCTCGTGCCTCGAATGCGAAGAGTATCACCGCGGTGAAGCCTATGAGTCCGCGGTGGTAGAGTATGTTACCGCCGGTGACCTGATGAGTGAGGTACTTGTTTTTGACAAGGAAAACCTGTTGCTGATCACAGCTCTCAACTCGGAGCAGACCCTGCGCACGGCCCACGTCGTGGACGCCCTCGGAGTTGTCCTGGTAAACGGTAAACGGCCTTCCGATGCAATGATCAAACTGGCTTCCGAGATGGGAATTTCCCTGCTGTCGACAAAGAAAACCCTCTTCGATACCTGCGTTGCTTTGCATTATCTGATCAGCAAGGCTGAATGCGGTGCCTGATCAGCGTGCTCCGGTTTCTTTTGGTTCCCAGAATATTCCTACGGCCCTGACGGAGCTTATTTTTCGGCTGAAGATCAAGGACGTCATGTCCTCGGATCTGGTCACAGCAGCCAAAACCGAAACACTGCGGACTATCCAGCACAGGATGAAAGAGGCCAGCATTACCGGCGTTCCCATTGTAGAGGATAAGCGCCTCCTGGGGATCATCAGCATGCACGATATCCTTACAGCCTTCGATGAGGGAACCATCGACGAAGCTGCGGAAAGTCACATGACCAGAAACATCAAGGTCCTTGAAGACGATATGCCCCTCTCCTTCGCCATAAGCTATTTTAACAAATACCTGTACGGACGCTTCCCGGTGCTGAACAAGAACAGGGAGCTCTGCGGAATAATTACCATCAGGGATATCAATACCACCCTGCTGCGGGAAGTCAATCGCATTGTGGAAGAGCTTGAAGGAGAACTCAAGCAGGATGTCAGCGAGGATTCCGATTCAGGCGTAATAAGCTTTCAGCATTATGTGGTACGCCATGACTTTGAAAATGCCGGCCGGGCTTCCGCGGATATCAAGCGGATACTGAAGGCCCACGGCTTCGATCCCCAGACCATCCGCAGGGCTGCCGTAGCAAGTTACGAACTGGAAATGAATCTTGTGGTCCATTCCCATGGCGGCAGGCTGAGTTTTCGCATGGATCCCGAGAAAATCGAAATTAGAACCATTGATACCGGCCCTGGAATCCCCGATGTAGACAAGGCTCTGGAGGTGGGGTTCTCCACCGCTAACGAGTGGATTCGTTCTTTGGGCTTCGGCGCGGGTATGGGGCTGGCGAATGTCCAGAGGGTTGTCGATGATTTTTTTCTCAAATCGGCCAAGGGAAAGAAGACCGATGCCACAGCAATCATAAAGCGTTTATAAGGAGATATTCCGCCATGAAGATTACCGATTTACATGATCAATTGGGCTACAGAACGATTAATCTGCCCGATCCAGATACACGGATCACCGACGGATATACCTCTGACCTGCTCAGCGACGTTATTGCCAACGCCCCCGATGGCGGCGTGCTTATCACTATCCAGGCTCATAAAAACACCATAGCCGTCTGCGGCCTCGCGGGCCTCCGGGCGGTGGTTCTCTGCAATGACAGGGAACCCGACGAAGGTATGCGTGAAGCTGCCCGGAGCGATGGAGTGGCCGTTTTTGTTACCCCGAAAAATCAGTTCAGGGTAAGTGCGGAGATCTCCAAATTACTCTAGATCCTGCACAATGACGGCAAATACGAGCCGGGGGACTGATCCGGCGACGGCAGCGGATCTGCACATTCACAGCTGTCTTTCTCCCTGCGGTTCTTTGGAGATGTCTCCCCAAAGGATTATCCGTGAGGCCCGGGAAAAGGATCTTTCCCTTATCAGCCTTTCAGACCATAACGCCTGCGCCAACTGCGCCCCCCTTATTCGTCTCGGGGAGGACGCGGGTATCCAGGTTATCCCCGGTATGGAAGTCACCACCGTAGAGGAAGCCCATGTCCTCTGTTATTTTCCCGGCATCGATGCCGCGGAAGATTTCGCCGATTTTATCTATGATCATCTGCCGGAGGTTTTCAACAACCCGGCAAAAATGGGAGACCAGGTAATTGTTGACGAGTTTGGCACGATTACCGGAGAAATCGACAAGTATCTTGGGGTCGCCACCGATCTTTCAGTGGATCGTCTCTTTGAAGAGGCCTCTTCACGGGGCGCCCTGGTCGTCCCCTCGCATATCGATCGTCCCTATGCGGGATTGATCGCTCAGCTGGGCTTTATTCCGGATATCCCTTTTCACGCAGTGGAAGTCGCTTTTGCGCGGAATCTTATTCTGGCGGAAGGTTTTTCCGTTCTTGCATCCTCGGATGCCCATATCCCTGAGCTCCTGGGCGCCAAACGGAGTCTCTTTCCCGGCGATGAAGCTCCGGATTTTTCCCTTCTGAAAAGGGCATTAAAAAACCGCCGGGTCATCACTGTGTATGATGATACCTGACGGTTTTGTATAAATATACAGCGAATACGATGCTGTTCAGTACAACAGTGCTGAGCGTCCCCAGTCGTAATCGATGTTTTTGATCTCATCAACACTGGGCATGGGGTAGATCTTGAGTTCTTTGCCGTCACCGATGTAGACAGCGTCCTCGATGGTTTGAAACGAGAAGGACTCCACGTGGGATCGGTCGAAGGTTTTGTTCGCTTTTCCCTCCGGATCGCTGATGGAGGCGATGCAGCTGAGAAAATGTCCCTTCTTGTTAAAAAGGAAGCCCCCCGTATGGCCTGTGTTTTCCGGATCCTCGAAGTTGGGCGTCTTGAGATTGCTGAATACGATTTTTGGGGTATAGACGTGATTCTTCTCATCCGTCATGTAGGCCGAAAACTCCATCGGATCGAGGCGGCTGACAATGAGCGGTTTTATGGGACACAGCTCCTGATACAGATAATAATCCCTGCCGGAGGGGTACCTGGCACCGGGGTCGGGGCTTAGTTCAAGGCTGCGTCCGTCCCGGGTGGTGAGATATATGGAGCCAATGGAATGTAGGGGAATATATTCGAGAACCCGGTATACCGACAGGTATACGGAGTGTTTCGGATCGCCGTTGGGGTGGGGCGTACACTTCTCCTGAGCGTATTGCCAGTCAAATTCCGGGGTGCAGTTCCCTTCAATCTCTGCGAAAATTATTAGTTCGTCACTTCCTTTCTTTGAACCGGTAGCCATATAGCTTCCGAACTGCTTTGGTTCAAGCTCCGAGGCTATTAATGCCTCCATCGGGAACGCTGAAAGGTAATAATGAATTGCCATAGCCCCTCCTGAAAACGCTGTGCATCTAATAAAACCATAAACGCAGCCCGGCTTATAGTCAAGCAAATCATTTTTTTTACCCCGGGTTCAAGGAGCGGAACAGGGGGGGCATGCTGTTTCTCCTGAGGAACTGGAGTGAAAGAATATGCGGTTTTTGAGAATAAATATACATTGCATCCCTTGGCAGCCTGTGACATTATTGATATAAACGAGTATAAGTGATTATTTATGGGCAGCTCTAAAAACTACACTTTTTGCCCCCTGCGGCGTTGCCGGGATTTTCCCGAACTACCGCATTTTTAGATGCGCCCTGATCAAAATCTGGAGGACTGTATGGACTGGCTTTTGTATCTGCCTCTTGGAGCCGGTATTCTATCGCTGGCGTATGCGTTTGTAAAAACCGCCTGGGTCGTCAAGCAGGATCCGGGCAGCAAAAAAATTCAGGAGATCGGGAAAGCTATCCGGTCCGGGGCCATGGCCTTTTTGCGGCGGGAGTACAAGATACTTGTTGTAATTGTAGCCGCGGTGGCTGTGCTGCTCGTTTTTTCCGAAGAGGGATGGGGAAAACTGGTCGCGGTCTCCTTCCTTGTGGGGGCGCTTTTTTCCGCCCTGGCAGGACTGATCGGTATGAATGCCGCGACCCTGGCAAATACCCGTACCGCCCACGGTGCGGAAACCGGTCTGGTACGGGCCCTGAATATCGCCTTTAACGGCGGCAGTGTCATGGGGCTTTCGGTCGTGGGGCTGGCTATCATCGGCCTCACGGGACTTCTGCTTATCTACAGCAGGATCTTCGGATTCGACGGTGAGACCCTGAACGGACTGGTCCTGCCCATTATCAATGGCTATTCTTTGGGCGCGAGTTCCGTGGCCCTTTTCGCCCGCGTAGGCGGCGGCATCTTTACCAAAGCCGCCGATGTTGGGGCCGACCTTGTGGGAAAAGTAGAAGCGGGAATCCCTGAAGATGATCCCCGTAACCCTGCTACAATCGCCGATAACGTGGGCGATAATGTGGGCGATGTTGCGGGACTCGGATCCGACCTGTGTGAGTCCTATATCGGTTCCATAATTGGTGCCATGGTTCTGGGGGGCTCCCTGCGGGAGGTGAATCTCGTTCTTCTGCCTCTCATGCTGGCGGGAGTCGGAATCGTCGCCTCGATGATAGCCACTTTCTTTGTGCGGACAAAAGAGGGCGGGGACCCTCAGCGTGCCCTCAATTTCGGTACCATCGGCGCTTCTGTTCTTACCCTTGTTGCCGCTTATCCCCTGGTAATCGGTCTGGCCCCGGCGGAATTCGGGGGCGGATACAGTTCCCGCGGAATCTATATCGCGATCATTTCCGGACTTATCGGCGGGGTCGTTATCGGAATCCTGACCGAATACTATACCGCTGATGGCAAAAAGCCTGTTTCCGAGATTGCCCACCAGTCAAGCACCGGAGCCGCGACCAACATTATCTCCGGTCTGGGGGTGGGTATGATGGCTACCGGCTGGCCTGTGGTGATGCTGGCAATCGCCATCTGGTTTGCCTTCCATTTTGCCGGTCTTTACGGCATAGCCATTGCCGCCATCGGTATGCTGGCTACAACGGGAATACAGCTGGCCGTCGACGCCTATGGTCCCATTGCCGACAACGCCGGGGGGCTGGCGGAAATGTCCGGTATGCCCCATGAGGTTCGGGAACGGACTGACAAGCTGGATGCGGTAGGAAACACCACCGCGGCCATTGGCAAGGGCTTTGCCATAGGCTCCGCAGCCCTTACGGCCCTTGCGCTCTTTGTCGCCTTTAAAGAGACCGCGGGAATCACTGTTATCGACGTAACCGAAGCCCGGGTGGTAATCGGAGTCCTGATTGGAGGAATGCTGCCCTATGTGTTCTCTTCATTCATAATGGGGGCCGTCGGACGGGCTGCATTCACCATGATAGAAGAGGTGCGCCGGCAGTTCAGGGAGATCAAGGGAGTCCTGGACGGTACCACCAAGCCTGATTATGTAAGCTGTGTTGATATAGCTACGGCGGCAGCTTTAAAGGAGATGGTGGTTCCCGGAGTGGGTGCGGTGGTAATCCCCGTTATTGTAGGGTACCTCGGCGGAGCCCAGATGCTTGGAGGACTCCTTGTGGGTGTAACCGTATCAGGTATCATGCTGGCCCTCTTTATGGCCAATGCAGGAGGTGCCTGGGACAATGCAAAGAAGCATATAGAAGGCGGTGCCTACGGAGGAAAGGGTTCGGATGCCCACAAGGCTGCAGTCATTGGTGATACTGTGGGTGATCCCTTCAAGGACACTGCCGGGCCGGCCATGGACATCATTATCAAGCTCATGAGCGTCGTCTCTCTGGTTATCGCTTCGAATATTCCTCATTAGGTTTACTATCTGCGGGCGGCATCCGGCCGTCCGCAGAACACTAGCCATGGATTCACCTGCAAAAGCGCCAAACTGCCTTAAGTGCATCTACTTTGAAGTCTCCTGGGACCCCGCTTTTCCAAGGAGCTGCAGGCTGTTTGGCGTCAAGTCAAAGGACCTGCCCAGCCATGCCGTCTACCGTGCCAACGGGAGGCACTGCCCGGCGTTCAGAAAGAATCCGAAGATAAAAGATTAGCTGACTGAAAGCTGTTTAGTCTGTTTTCCTGGTCAGAGACGTGGACAGACAATCATAAAAGGAGGCTTCTCCGGTCTTACAGAAGCTGATCGTAAGATGTATTGTACGCAGAATATTACTTTTATCCCGGTATTCGAAACTGTAAAAAGGCTCGGATCTGAAAAAGAGCCGCCGGAAAAAAGATGTCTCAACGTAACGTTTAAACGAAACAATGTCGGAAAAATCTATTACCTGGGATATCTCCCTGCCTCTTCTGTTCTTTGTCGAAAACATCCCGGAGAACCAGTTGTCCTGGGCGTAGTGTTTAA
This sequence comes from Marispirochaeta aestuarii, assembly GCF_002087085.1. Taxonomy (NCBI): domain Bacteria; kingdom Pseudomonadati; phylum Spirochaetota; class Spirochaetia; order Spirochaetales; family Spirochaetaceae; genus Marispirochaeta; species Marispirochaeta aestuarii. The sequence goes on from NZ_MWQY01000035.1 coordinate 17,746, forward strand.
ACAGAAGCTTCTCAGCGGTAAGAACCAACAGCCCCTGGAGGTCCGCGGACAATTCAGGTGACGTGGTTCCTGCTTGAATACGGACCATGGCATTGTTCAGTATTTTCCCCCCAGCTTCGGCTTCAAGTTCTTTTTGCAGAATGTCGAATTCGTCACTCATTCCTGACCCCCATGAAGTGGATCATATCACAGAAGCTTCGGTACCTTAACAGGTAAAAAGTTCCAACCCGGGGTAAAAAAATTGCTAAGTATCTTTTTTATCGCTGCCGATCATTCATTAACCGAAGCGGGCAGTTTTATCTGCCTGCAAACTGTTTCACTGCAGTAATATACGGGTTCACTATTTTTCCTGTTTTTTAACTGGGGCCTGTTGACACGTTTTGCTTGTAGTGATATAACTGCGATCACGCTGAAGCGACGGGGTGATGAGCTCTGGAGGG
>NZ_MWQY01000036.1 GCF_002087085.1 Marispirochaeta aestuarii
CTCCTGACCAGTCCTTCGAGCCCACTGCTTGAACTGGTTTAATGCGCTGGCCCTGCATATTATCCGGACAACTGTTGAAGAGAAGCCGCCTCTCTGGTACTATGGGCAGCATTATCAGACAACAGGAGATCTTCATGGGTACCGAAATGTTACCGAAAGCATATAATCCCAAGGATTTTGAAGACCGAATCTACGCAATGTGGGAAGAACAGAACGCCTTTGCTCCTGAGGGCGATGCCCATGAGTCCCCTTTTGTTATTGTCATTCCTCCTCCCAATGTAACCGGTGTTCTTCATATGGGGCACGGTCTTAACAACACCCTGCAGGACATCCTTATCCGATTTTACCGCATGAAGGGCGTTCCTACTCTCTGGGTTCCCGGAACGGATCACGCGGGAATAGCAACCCAGAATGTCGTGGAGCGGCGCCTGAAGGCCCGGGGGACCGGCAGGCACGAAATCGGCAGGGAGAAGTTCGTCCAGGAGACCTGGAAGGTTAAAGAGGAGCACCACGGAATAATTACCCGCCAGCTCAAGAAGATCGGCGCCTCCTGCGACTGGAGCCGGGAACGCTTTACCCTTGACGAGGGGCTCTCCAGGGCCGTACGGGAGGTCTTTGTCTCCCTCTATGAACGGGGACTGATTTACAAAGGCAATTACCTGGTCAACTGGTGCCCATCCTGCGGAACTGCCCTTGCGGATGATGAAGTTGAACACCAGGAAGCCCGCGGCCGGCTGACCTGGCTTAAATATCCCCTGGAGGACGGTTCAGGCCATATCCAGGTTGCCACCACACGGCCGGAAACCATGCTCGGCGACACCGCGGTGGCGGTGCATCCCGAGGATGAACGCTATACCCGGCTGGTGGGAAAAAATGTACGCCTTCCCCTGGCGGACCGGCTTATTCCGATCATTGCGGATGCCTACGTGGACCGTGAGTTCGGCTCCGGCGCGGTAAAGATAACCCCCGCCCACGACCCCAACGACTGGGAGATCGGAAAGCGGCATAATCTCGAGGTAATCAACGTCCTGGCGGAAGACGCCAGCATGAACGAAAACGTCCCGGAAGAGTTCCGGGGACTGCCGGTTCAGGAAGCCAGGAAAAAGGTGCTTGAGGCCCTGGACGGGCTCGGTGTGGTGGTTGATTCCAAGGAACATGTCCACCAGGTAGGCCACTGCTACCGCTGCGATACGGTTATAGAACCCTACCTGTCGGAACAGTGGTTCGTGCGTATGCGCTCCCTGGCGGACAAAGCTCTTGAAGCCTGGCGAAAGGAAGAAATCGTATTTTTCCCCAGGAAGTGGGAAAATACCTACCGCAACTGGCTGGAGGGAATACGGGACTGGTGTATCTCCCGGCAGCTCTGGTGGGGACACCGGATCCCCGTCTGGTACTGTGAGGAATGCGGCGAGACCATGGTGCTGAGGGATGACCCGGAAGCCTGTTCCAAATGCGGTTCGAAGAAGATCCGGCAGGATGAAGACGTGCTGGACACCTGGTTCTCCTCCTGGCTCTGGCCGTTCTCCACCCTCGGCTGGCCTGAAAAAACCGAAGACCTCAAGCGATTTTATCCTACCACCGCACTGGTGACCGGTTACGATATCATCTTTTTCTGGGTTTCCCGGATGATTATGGCGGGACTTGAGTTCATGGAAAAGGTACCCTTCCGGGACATCTATATAACCGGGCTGGTCAGGGACAAACAGGGCCGCAAGATGTCCAAGTCCCTGGGCAACGGTATAGATCCCCTGGAGGTGGTCGATACCTACGGCGCGGATGCCATGCGCTTTACCCTGGTTTTCCTTGCGTCCCAGGGACAGGATATCCTCATAGACATGGACAGCTTCAAACTGGGCAGCAAGTTCGCGAACAAGATATGGAATGCCGCCCGCTTTCTGCTGATGAACATGGAGGGACGTACCCTGAAATCCCTGGAAGAGTGTGAACTGAACCAGGTTGACCTCTGGATTCTGCATCAGCTGAACGAAGCCGCAGCTACGGTAAACCGCGCCATTACCGGCTATCGCTTTAATGAAGCCGCCCAGGCTGTTTACGAGTTTTTCTGGAACGACTTCTGCGACTGGTACATCGAAGCTTCAAAACTCTCCCTCTATTCGGACGACGAGGCAGAGAGGGACCGGGCGGCAAGCCTGCTGGCGGCCATTCTGGAAGAATCCCTGAGACTGCTGCACCCCTTTGTCTCTTTCCTCACGGAAGAAATCTACCAGAAACTTCCCCTGAAGACGGGAATTCTGATCAGCGCTAAATATCCTGAATACCGCGAAGAGCGCCGCTCGGATGCTACGGTCCGGCAGTTCGGCCTGCTTCAGGACATGATCCGCGGAGTGCGGACCCTTCGCAGCGAATTTACTGTTCCTCCGGAGAAGAAAGTGAGGGTACTGGTTAAGGTCGATCCTGGTTTCCCGGCTGCCGACTTTTTTCAGAACCACAGCGCCCTGGCTAAAAATCTTATGAGTGCCTCAGAACTCGTAATCGGGGATGACATCAGCGTCGAGGAGGGCGCTATCCCTGTGGCGGGAAGCGGCTATGAGAGTTTTGTCTATATCCGGGACGCCATCGATGTGGAAGCAGAAACCGCAAAAATGGAAAAAGAGATAGGCAAGCTGATGAAGCTGATAAAATCCACCGAAGGAAAACTCTCCAACGACAAGTTTATCTCCAATGCCCCGGAAGAGGTTATTGCCAAGGAACGGGAAAAACTGAGCGAGTTTCAGGAACGGAGTACCAAGCTCTCACGCTATATCGAGGAACTGAAGTAGCCGTCGGCGCAGATTCGGGGTATGGGAATGACTACAGGCCTCTATGTCGTAACACTGGCAGTGCTGGGCATATCTTTTTGTAAAGACAGAGAAAAGACGTTCATGGCCTTGAAAAAAGCCTGGAAGGCCTTTGAGAACATCATGCCCCAGTTTCTGGGAGTTCTCATACTTACCGGGATTATGATTGCCGTGCTGAACCCGCGCCTTATATCCCGGATTATAGGGGTCGAGTCCGGCTGGGCCGGTACTGTACTGGCGGCACTGGTGGGAGCCTTGACCCTGATTCCCGGTTTTGTGGCTTTTCCTACTGCTTCCCTGCTTCTTGAGAACGGGGCCGGTTATATGCAGATTGCCGCCTTTGTCTCGGCCCTGATGATGGTGGGGGTCGTTACCTTTCCTGTGGAGATAAGCTATTTCGGAAGAAAAGCCACGGTACTCCGCAACCTTTTCGCCTTCATTTTTACCTTTCTCGTTGCCGGAATAATAGCCTGGGTGCATGCATGGTAAAGCGACTTGTCAGACGCTACCGTTTTTTTCTTACCATGCTTGTTTTGCTGATGCTGCTGTGTGCTTTTAACAGCGGTATGGCCCGCAGGGCGGTTGAGGTAAGCGTTTTCAGTGTGCGGGAGATGCTGCTTATACTACCACCCATCTTTATACTCCTTGGAATGCTCGATGTATGGGTGCCCCGGCACACCATGGTACGCTTTATGGGAAAGGAGTCAGGAATAAAGGGCGTAGTGCTTGCCGTGCTCATCGGGTCGGCGGCAGCAGGACCGCTGTACGGTGCTTTTCCGGTGGCAGCGGTTTTCCTGAAAAAAGGAGCCAGTTTTAAGAATATATTCATATTTCTCGGCGCCTGGTCGACGACCAAAATCCCCATGTTTCTTTTTGAACTGGAGGCCCTCGGCGCACCCTTCGCCCTGACCCGTATGATTGTGAACATTCCCGGAATCATAATAATCGCCCATGTGCTGACCGCGTTTCTGAACAATCATGACCGACTGGAGATTGTCCGCCGGGTGGAGATAATGAACAGGGAGCAGCCGAAGGGGTAAGAACCAGTCAATCCTGCTGATCAGACCAGAGAAAACAGCGTAACAGCGTCCACCCGGTTTCTGCCGCTCATTTTTGCCTGGTACAGGCGCATATCCGCGATCTTGAGCAGGGAGTCCAGATCGGGAAACTCCCTGAAGGATGCAATACCGAAACTGGCGGTGACTTTTTTATTGTGCTGAAATGTATACTCTCCTATGAGGAGCCTCAGGCGCTCCGCTATCCCCTCGGCATGGGGAATATCCGCTTCCGGGCATATAATAAGAAACTCTTCTCCCCCCCAGCGTCCGCAGGTGTCGACCTCCCTGATGTTTCCCGAAAGGATTGCAGAGATCTGCCTGAGAACGATATCTCCCAGGTGATGTCCGAAGGTATCGTTTATATGCTTGAAATGATCGATGTCCAGAATTATCACGGAGAAATCGGACGCATAGCGTTCCGCCCTGGCATGCACCTCCTTAAGAACGCTGTTTATATTTCTCCGGTTGTACAGATCCGTCAGTTCGTCCCGGATGGAGCGTTCCCGGAGTTCCTCGTTCTTTTTCTCGATCTCTTTTCTGTTCAGGAAGATACTTACAAAGTTGCGATAGTTCATGGCCGAGACTATCCAGGCGATGATTCCGTTGGAGCTGATATCCGCAATATAGCGGGTCGTCAGAGTTCCTGGATGATAGAGGGGAGTCAGCAGGATTATTGAGAGGCTTAGAAGGGCATACAGGAACAGCCCGTAGCCATAGGAGAGATAAAATAGAACGGCCACACCGTAGAGCACGGCAATATAGATAGTAGGAATGCGGAGCATGTCGAATTCGAAAAAGAGCAGCCGGATAAGGGCAACTCCCATTCCAAGGATTCCAAGACTGAGCTCATGGATCTTGTGGTGTATACCAATATTTTCAGGCTTATGCAGGATAAAAAAGCCGCAGACCAGGGACATCAGAAGCATGGCAAAGGCGGAGATATAATAGACGGCGTGAAGACTGGAACCTCTCCCGCTGACAAAGATTCCGTAAAAAAGCTGTTCAAAGACGAGAAACACGGAGATGATAAAAATCCGCTGATTGTTCCGCTGAAATCTGTACCCGTCAAAGTCGCTTTTAAGGTTTTCTGTAACCTGGGGGAACATCTGTGGCAAATATTTTGTAATAATCATTATCGTATTCTTTTTCAGCCATAGTACCTGTCGCGTATGAAAATATCAAGGGGAAGCCGGAATTACCTGCCCGCTGCAGGCATTTTCCTGCAGGCTGCATTATAATATAAAATGTAATGGAATGCAGAATACGTAAGGGGAGTACAATGAAAATACTGATTTCCGTAATCCTTTGTATCGGTATTTTGACCAGCATTTTTTCCCAGCAGAATGACTATAACGAATATTTTGCCAAAAAGGCCCAATTGCACATACTCGTAAACGACATTGACCTGGCAAACAAACGAATCAACGGTATCATCTCCGAACTGAGTCTCAAGGTCGATGCCATCAACATCGATAATCAGCGCCTTGTAAGTGAATATACTCTGGTTACCGACAAAGAGAAGCTGGATTCCCTTATTCAGCGCTTCGAAAACCTGGGCAGTATCGATCTTAAGAATATCGAAACCAGGAATAATATCAACGATCTGGAAGCCAATGCCTTCGAAGTGGAATATCTTGAGAGCAGAAAACTCAAGTACCAGCAGGCACTGGAACAGGTTGACCCTGAGGCTGATTCTGAAACCTATCGTTCCCTGTGGAATGAGATACGGGAAACAGAAGAGCAACTCTACCAGAAACGGAAAACCGAGATGGAGCTGCGGGATGATGTTCAAAACTCAACCCTGGTCTTCAAGGTGTCTGAGAAGACTGTTCAGTATCTGAACGATCAGGGAGACTTCCCCGATTTTATCAATATGCCGGGATTGGAAACCTTCCTCTATGTTATCGAAAATCCTGAAAAGGAGATCAGCGCAGACATCTATGCCGGTGGAGCATTGCGGTACATGTTTACCATGGGTAAATCGTTTTTTACCGTGGGAATCCTGAAACCCCTGCGCGGCCGGGACAGGGATATACAGGGGCAGGCCAATGATATTGTAACCTACAGTATCGGCAAGGATTTTTATCCCCGATATCTCGGTCAGGGAAAGAGGACCTATTTCAATCCATACAGCGGTTTTCAGCTGGGTGGAATGGTTCTAACCTCTGAAGAGGAAATCACCCATTTTTTTACCGCCGAACCCCATCTGGGACTTGAGATATTCAAGAACAAATACATCATCGTGGACTTTCGTCTGGGATATCTGTTTCCCCTGGATGAAGAGAAGGTCAAGGTTATGCGCGGCCTTACGAACAATTTCAGTGTCAACATTGTGTTCTAAAATCTGTGGAACAGTATATGCCGAGTCATAAACGTTGAATTAACGGAACAGCAAAAGACTTGATATTAAATTATTCACCCAGTATGGTAGGCCCTTATGGATAAAACCCAACGAATTGAACTCCTGCGCAGCGGCGAGATAGGCACAGCTCTTCGAACTCTGGCAATACCGGCGGCCACCGCGATGATGGTGAACGCAATTTACAATGTAGTGGATACCGCTTTTATCGGTATGCTGAACGATACCGCCGCCATAGGGGCGGCTGCCATTCTGTTCCCGATTTTCATGCTTATCGGCGCCATCGGCCTGACCTTCGGCATGGGCTCCGCCTCCCTTATTTCCCGGCAGCTGGGTGAACAGAATGTCGAGGGAGCCATAAGCACTGCCTCCACGGCTTTCTATTCTACCCTCATAATAGGCGTGACCTTCGCTATATTCGGCAATATTTACATAGAGGAGATCCTGATCCTTTTCGGAGCCACCGACACGATTCTTGACCGTGCTGTTCTGTACGGACGGATAATAATCGGCGGTTCCTTTTTCCAGATCCTCAATATGTGCATGAACAATCTGCTGAGGGCGGAAGGGGCTGCCAGGTACAGCAGTATAGCCCTGATAACCGGCGGGGTGCTGAATATCATCTTTGATCCTGTCTTTATGTTTGTTCTCGATTTCGGACTGGCCGGCGCTGCCCTGGCTACCATCAGTGCGCAGATGGTAAGTACTCTCTATCTGCTCTATTATTTTCTGAGCGACAGAGGGGTCCTGAAGATACGGCTCAGGGATTTCTCTCCCCGCCTTGGTCTGTACCGGGACATAATGACCATTGGACTTCCCACCTTTTTTCGACAGGTACTGACCAGTATTGCCATGGGTATGTTCAATAATGCAGCCGCGGCCTACGGAGACCCGGCGGTGGCGGCAATTGGAATTGTCATGCGGGTAGTCTCACTGCTCATGATGGCCATATTCGGCATCGGGCAGGGACTGCAGCCCCTGGCGGGGTATAACTTTGGCGCCCGGCAGTTCTCCCGGGTCATAGATGCCACCAAAAAAGCCCTGACCTGGAGCACTGTCTTTGCGGGGTGTATGGCAGCAGCGTTCTTTGTTTTTGCCCGCTGGATTGTGCTGGCTTTTTCCCAGGATCCGGAGGTCGTGACCCTGGGGGTACAGGCCTTTCGCTTTCTCAGTACCACCATGATCTTTGTCGGCAGCCAGGTCGTTTTCAGCACCCTCTTTCAGGCCCTGGGAAAGGGCCGCCAGGCCGGAATCCTGGCAGTCGCGCGGCAGGGAATATTCTTTATTCCTCTGGTACTGATTCTTCCCGGACTGTGGGGTCTGAACGGGGTGTTCCTGGCCCAGCCTGCGGCGGACATTCTGGCCTTTATCGTTACGGCGGTACTGGCAGCAGTGGAGATGGCTGAGCTGAAAAAGATGCGGGAAACCCGTGAGGTGAAGGAGTAACAGGATCGGCGGTGAAAAAAAATACGATTGAACTCCTTGCCCCCGGCGGAGACGCCCGGTCGGTCAAGGCCGCAATTCTTGCGGGAGCCGACGCGGTTTACCTGGGGGTAGGAGATTTTAACGCCCGCAAAAGGGCGGTAAATATTCGTCCGGAGGACCTCCCGGAGCTGTGCAGTCTGGCGCACCGGTACGGTTGCAGAATTTATCTCACCCTGAATATCCTCGCCTTCGAGGAAGAGTTTTCAGCCCTTTCGGATCTGCTTGACCGGACAGTGAGGTTCGGTATCGATGCCGTCATTATCCAGGACTATGGGCTATTGCAGCATGTCCGCCGCGCCTTTCCTGATCTGGAGATACATGCCTCCACCCAGATGACCACTCATAATACCGGACAGTTGAAGCTGCTTGCCGAAAGCGGTGTAAAACAGGTCAATTTTGCCCGGGAGCTTTCCCTGTCTGAGCTGACTGAACTGACCGCTGCAGCTCATAAAGAGGGGCTTAAGGCAGAAGTATTTGTGCACGGTGCGTACTGCGTCTCCTTTTCCGGACAGTGTTACATGTCGGGACTGCTCTACGAGAACAGCGCCAACAGGGGAGCCTGCGTTCAGCCCTGCCGCAGAGATTACAAACCTGAATCGGGAAGCAGGGGGGACGGCAGTAAGGTTCTGAACCTCAAGGACAATTCAGTTTTCTCCCGGGCGGCGGATCTTTATGCGGCAGGAGTCGATTCCCTCAAAATAGAAGGACGGATCAAGGGCTATGAGTACGTGTACAGCACCGTACTCTCCTGGAGGGAACAGCTCGACAGGGTATACGCGGGAAAAGACCCTGCCGGGAAGGATTCCCGGCTTTCCGTGGTTTTCAACCGATCCTTCAGCGACAACCTCATTCAAGGCCGACTGGGGGCCGATTCCTTTACCCCCGACAGCAGAGACCAGTCCCTGTTTCCCGCAGGACGGGTGGATGCTTACAATGCCAGGGATGGGGAGCTTATTGTTTCCCGGGACACGCAGCTTTCCACCGGGCAGAGCATTACCGTTACGGAGAACAGCGGCAGCTTTATCTGTACCGGGACCCTGGGGGAGAGTACCGGAAACCGGGGCTTCCGCTTCCGTATTGAACACAAGCTGATGGGAAAGATAAAAAAAGGCCAGCTGATTCTTGCGCAAGCACGGCTGATAGATTTTTCTGCGATAGATGACAGAATCTCCTCCATGTCTGCGGACCCGGAAAAGTTGCCCCTCGAGTTCAGTCTGCGGGGAAAAGCAGGAGAAGCCCTGGAGCTTACCGCGAGTTTCCGGGGGACAGGCGTTACTCTTGTCGCTGATGTTCTTCTCGAGAAAGCAACGGGGCATCCGACAAGTCCCGAAACGATTAAAAAGCAGCTTTCCCGCCTGGGGAATACTCCGTTTTACCTGAGTTCCTGTGATCTTGACTGCCTGGAAGGGGGCCTTTTTATTCCGCTGGCAGTACTGAACGATCTGCGCCGAAAAGCCGTTGCGGCTTTTGAAGCGGATCTGAAGGGTGAATCAGAAAAGGCAAAGCCCCTCACGCTGGTGCCCGGTGACTTGCCCGAAAGCCCACGGATAGCCCTTGCGGTGGCGGACAGGGAACAGCTGAAACAGATCCCCGACGACGGATCGGTGCTCCCGGTTTTTCAGCTCCCCGCGGACGCTGAGGTCCTGGCAGAGGTAGCGCCCCTGTTTGATGAGTACCCGGACCTGATCCCCTGGTTTCCTTCGATTCTGATAGGACCGCAATATACGGCGGCCGGCGATTTTCTTCTGCGGACAGGAGCCGGGCAGATAATAACCGACAACAGCGGAATCGCCTGCCTGGCCCGGGAACGGGGCATTCCCTGGATTGCCGGGCCATTATTGAATGCCACCAACGGTTACGCCCTGGACTTCTTCCGGCAGCACGGTGCAGCGGGGGCCTTTTGTTCTTCCGAGCTGGAGGATTCTCGCTTCGATGGTATTACTGTTCCGGCGGGGATAGAACTATGGGCGCCTTTCGCAGGGCCCGATTTCCTGATGAAGAGCCGGCACTGCATTGTACGGAACTGCAGGGACTGCGGAAAACGCGTTATGGATGCACGCTGTCTCCCGGATTGTAGCCGAAGCGCTGAAATTACGGATACACAGGGTAACGAGATCCTGGTTATCAAGAGCAGAGGAGATTACAACAGTCTCTATCGAAAGGGCCTCAGGGTTCATACCGACCGTTTAAAGGATCCCCGGGTCAGGACCTGGCTTCTTGATCTCCGGGTGCGACACAGGTCGATGCAGCCGGACTGCTCCATTCCGCAGTTTATCGAGTACGCCCAGGGTCAGATACGGGGGGCTGGAAGTTCAAAAGCTTCTCCCGGCATAATGCCCGGGAGCCCAGTGAAAGGCGGGTGCCCGTGAAAAAGCTGACGCGGGTGTCCTTTTTTCTGTTGCTGCTCTGTACGGCCTATACTCAGGGGCGTGCCGCCGAGGAGCCTGCAATTGACGTTCCCTATTATACCCAGGGCAGGGATGCCCCCTGGGCTGATGAGACACTGGGGCTTCGGTCGTCGGTTACTATTCGTACCCACGGCTGCGCCCTGACATGCATCGCCATGGTGTACTCCTATTTTACCGGAGACGACGTCAATCCTTCGATTATGAATCGCTGGCTGAAAGGGAACAACGGGTTCAAGGACGACGAAGACATAAGCGACTACTCCGGACAGGTGGTTCTTAACTGGCCGGCCCTGACCCATTACGGGGACGGCTGGGTCTACACACGTTTTAACTGGCGGGCCCTTCCGGCGGATCTGCTGCTGGTTAAATACTACCTTGGAAGGAGGATCCCCGTTATCGCCGAGGTCCTCTATAAGGGTGCACCCCATTATGTTGTGTTGACAGGCTACGGAGAGAAGGGATTTACTATGCATGACCCGGAGCAGCCCGGAGCGAAAATCTTTAACGATTTCTACAACATCCGGGACGAGCATGGTTCAGGCCCCGGGAGGAATATTTACGGAATACGGGTGCTGTATCCGAAGGGCTATGGGGATGAGTAATATGAAAAATCTGATTTATTTATTGTGTTTCTGTCCTCTTCTTTGCATATTATCGTGCCGGAGCATTCCGCCGGGGGGCCAGGTGGTACGTCCTTTCGATGCGGACAGGTATCTGGGTACCTGGTTCGAGGTAGCACGCATGGATTTCTTTTTTGAACGGGGATTGAACAATACAACCGCAACATATACCCGAAACCCTGACGGTTCAATAAAGGTCGTCAATCGAGGATATAACCCGCAGAAGGATCGCTGGAAAACGGCAGAAGGACGAGCGGTTTTTGTTGACAGCCCTAATGAGGGACGGCTCAAGGTCTCTTTTTTTGGACCCTTTTACGGTGGCTACAATATTATTGCCCTGGATGATGATTACCAGTACGCCATGGTTGCCGGCAATGACACCGATAATCTTTGGATACTGTCGCGTTCACCATCAATACCAAGCGACGTCAGAGATCGATACCTGGTGATTGCCCGGCAGGCAGGATTTGCAGTTAATGAGCTCTTGTGGATAGAGCATGACAAGTCCTCCTGATGATACCGGTTCATAGCTTGCACAGAAAAGTATGATACAAAAACCCTCGCTTCAGGAGTATACTGTAAAGAAAAAAGCGGGCCTACCGCTGCGGGGGCACTATCATGGAACGATCAATCATAATTATCGGGGCCGGGTTAACCGGTCTGGCTGCCGGATGCTACGGCCGGATGAACGGCTACAAGACGCGCATATTCGAGATGCATACCATTCCAGGAGGTGTCTGTACTGCCTGGAAGCGAAAGGGTTACACCATCGACGGAGCGGTCAACTGGGTATTGGGCACGGCCCCAGGTACGGCATTCCATCGATTCTGGCTTGAACTGGGGGCAGCCCGGAACTGGCAGGTCTACAATCACGAACGAAACCTGGACATAGAAAACAGAGAGGGCAGGGCATTCACCTTCTACACCGACGCCGATCGTCTCGAACGCGAAATGATGGAAATCGCACCGGAGGACGGCAAGCTTATCCGGGAGTTCACGGATGCAATCCGCTATGCTGCGGGTATAAATATGTCGGTGGACAAGCCGGAGGAGCTGTACAGTATCATTGACAAGCTGAAAATGATCAGGAAGCTTCCCTTACTGAGATTCATGCAGAAATGGGGCAGGAAATCCGTAAGGGATTTTGTCGCTGGACTCAAGAGCCCCTATCTAAAGGAGATGCTTCCCCTCGTCTTCGGATTCGATGCACCAATGATCATGATGATAATGATGCTCGGCTGGCAGCACGGAAAGCTGGCGGGGTACCTGATCGGCGGCGCGCTGCCTTTGGTGGAGTCGATCGAGAAGCGTTATAAAGACCTGGGCGGCGAAGTGCACTACCAGGCACGGGTGGAGAAAATCCTCGTCGAGAACGACACTGCGACGGGTATCCGTCTTTCCGACGGCACAGAGCATCGCGCCGACTGGATTATTTCTGCGGCTGACGGCAGGACAACAATTTTTGACATGCTGGACGGGCGGTATGTCGATAAGAAGATTATTGATCGATACGAGAACCCAAAACTGTTTAAGCCCCTGGTCTATGTCTCCCTGGGAGTGGACGGTATGGTCGAAGAACTGCCGGCTTCATGCGGTGGATTGACCTACCCCCTGGACCGGCCGCTGATAATTGCCGGAAAGGAACAGAAAATAATAAACGTCCGGTCCTACTGTTTTGATCCGACCCTTGCACCGAAAGGGAAAACTCTGCTCATTGTGCAGTACGAAACCGACTACGATTACTGGAAGAATCTGAAGGAGGAACCGGACAGGTATACGAAGGAGAAGGAACGAATTACCGCGGAGGTAATCGCCGGCCTGGAGCAGCGGTTTAACGGAATCACTGGGCGGATAGAAATGACCGATGTTGCCACCCCGATTACCTGGGAACGCTATACCGGTAACTGGCGCGGTTCCTACGAAGGATGGCTCTTCGATGCGGAGAGTTTTACCTCCTCCATGAGAAAGACCCTGCCGGGGCTTAAGAATTTCTACATGGCCGGACAGTGGGTCAACCCGGGGGGCGGAATCCCGACGGCTGTAATGTCGGGTAACCATACTATCCAGCTCATCTGCAGAGAGGACCACAGGAGCTTTGTTTCCAGTGAACCGTAGACTTTTCCACTTACTCGATCAATTATCGCTTTCGAGGAGCAGAGTAAAGACGTTTTAAAAACCACAACAAAGGAACAGAATCCTCAGCTGTGTCGCGCTCCTATAGTGGCCGTCGTGGTTAATCTCTCCTGAAGCACCAGCCCATCTTCCGCTGTATTTATAGTACGGAACATAGTATATTACAAAAGATGACCATGGAGTCTTTTGTGGAAATTCTTGAGCAGGAACTCGAAGAGGCGGTGGAGGTAAAGAATAAACGCTCCCTGCACCGTTATATAACCCTGCTCACGGAGAACCTTGTACGACAGGACCGGAACGAACGGGAACACTCGGAGTTCCGGGAGGCCATAATCCGCATCGATACCAGAATCGAGGAAGGCTTTAAACGCATGGACCAGCGTTTTGAGTCAATGCAGAGTTCAATGGATATGCGCTTCGACATGATGTTCAAGTTCATGACCACCGGGTTCGTCATCCTTGCTACAATGATGTCGGTTTACCAGTTTCTGGCGTAATGAAACATTAACCGCGGCATCCCCGGAAAACATGGTTACAGGTACGGAACCCTCGACTATCCCGTTTTCCTGTGGTCTCGGCATCCAATCCGCTGTGAAGCGGCAGCTGCTTCATAATAAATTGAAAAAGGGCAACCTATCTGCCGATAAGTTGCCCGTATAAAACAGTAGTCAGGCTTAATAATCCTCAAGGCTTTACATTGTTCAAATATCGTACAGCCGCAATTGCGTTTCCAAGAATCGGACAGTCATCCTTCTGTTCGAAATCAAAACCTTTAAGAAGGCGCTTTTTAAAATTGATGAAGTTCTCGCTGATGAGGCCGCCGGTAAGCTTAATTACAGGATTAAGTTTCTGAAACTCTCCGGCCAGCCGGATTGTATCGATAACCGGCTCGTGGATACCTGTGAGCAGGCTCAAAAGCATTTCATCCCGTCCGGTATCGAGGCTTAAACCGTTAAATGCTCCTTTCTTTTTTCTGAGACTCTGCCTGTCCCCCGTAAGGTAGGGTAGAAAGGTAACAGGATTCTCTGCCGGGTTCCGCTGCATGATTTCCGGAACGTAGGAACTGAAGAATTCCTCCTTGGACATTTCCCGGCAGAACTCATTCTTGAACCAGTCTATGGCAAAGCCGCCGGTGGTAATGGCGAAAATCTGCCACTGTCCGGGGTAGTAGGCATTGCGCAGGTAATATTTGCTGTTAGTGACCGGCTTATCGGACAGAATGGTGATAATTTCGCTGCTGCCGGATATGTCCAGGATATCTCCGGGATTGTTGTTACCGGCACCGACATGTGCGACTGTAGCATCATTGGTTCCCAATAATACCGGTATGCCTTCCTTCAAGCCCGTAAGCCTGGAAAACTCCCGGGACAAACCGGAAAGGACTGTACCTGCGTTGTGGATTTCCGGCAGTTTGGATTCATCGATACCGAACTGTGTGAGGATTTCCTTTGACCAGCCGCTCCATTTGGTGGTTTCATACATTGCCATCTGTGCAGCGTTTGTCGGGTCCGTTGCCCAGTGCCCGGTAAACTTTTTATACAGGTAGGTAACCAGGTGACCGATTTTACAGGTGTCGCCATAAATACCGGGCATATTCTCCTTGACCCAGAGCATCGTGGTAACGGATGCGCCGCCGGTAAACGGAAAAGTCCCGGTAATACGCTGAAACTCGTTTTCTCCCATTTCACGGATAATCTTTTTCGACTGTTCGCTGCTGCGCCGGTCAAGGTGCGTAATAATCGGATACAGGGGATTGCCATCTTTGTCCATGAAGGCGACGGAGGGTGAAAAAGTGTCGTAGGCAATCGCCTCAATCCCGTTATGGTAAGGCCCAAAGCGCTTAATACATTTCAGCATGGCAGAGAAAACATCCTCAGGGTCCAATTCTACGAAGTTCGGTTTCGGGATTTTAAAGAAATACTCTTCCTTTACAGTGTCTACGGTACGCAGGTGTTCGTCGATCAGCGAAGCTTTGATTGAAGAGGTCCCGAAATCCATGGAAAGTATGTACATCATGAACTCCTTCAGGCTTCATTAAGGTGAAGCGTATTTTTCAGTTCTCTGTTTACGAAGCATTTTGGAAAGTAACCATCCAATACCATACGGCACTGTTCTGCAGCGATTCTCTGCAAATCCTTGAGGGAGCTTTCGGAATAATACCCAACGTGAGGAGTGACGATTACATTGTCGAGTTTGTCCAGCGGACTTTTGAGCGGTATGGTTTCCACCACGTCCAGACCCGCACCGGCAATTTTTCCGTTCTTCAGAGCGTCGATTAATGCGTCTTCATCGATCAGACCGCCCCGTCCGGTGTTGATTATATAGACATTGCTTTTTACCCGGGTCAGGGCCTGCGCGTCTATCATATGCTCAGTCTGCTTGTTCAGGGGCATGTGGAGGGACAGGAAATCCGATTCCTGCAGGACTGTATCAAAGTCGACAAGCTTTACATTATTGTTTTTGGCAGTCTGCTCATCTACATAGGGATCAAAGGCTATCACCTTAAGGTTAAAAGCCTGCGCTTTTCGGGCGACCTCTCTACCGATGGATCCGAAACCGCAGATACCCAGCGTCATGCCTCGTAATCTGTTGACAGGCTTAATATGGTTATAGCTCCATTCACCGCTTTTAACCGATCTGTCCAGGGAATTAATCTTCCGGGATAATGATAAAAGCAGGGCAATGGCATGATCTGACACTTCGTCGATGCAGTAGTCGGTTACATTGGCCACAATAATGGAGTGGTCAGTGGCGGCTTCAACATCTATTGTGTCGACGCCGACGCCGTATCTGGTGATAACCTTGCATTTGGTCAGCTGCTCAATGACCTTTCTGGTTACCGGTGCATACTGATTAAGGATGGCGTCAGCGTCTTTGGCGACCTCGATTACCTCGTCTTCGGTTTTGCACTGATGGATGTGCAGAGTGAACGTATCATCCTCAAAAATCTTTTTTTCCCCATCAAAACTCGCGTATTCTCCATCGGTAATGACAATTTTAAAACTTCCCATAGATACCTCCTGTTTTTCCCCTGTGTTGTGTACCGGCCCGAATTGACCGGCAGGAATGGTGAATATTGGTATGATAGTTGAATTAATTTTGGCCGTCAATGGCTAAGCCACGTGACGTGTAAAAAAGGGTGTTGAAGCAGGGTGAGGTATACACATCTCACAAACAAGCGTGGTTCTCCGCTCTTCTGAAAAAAGAATTTTAACCACCACCCCTACAATCACAACATTAAAATAGAACCTATAAAAATGTAGTGCTTCTGCAGTGGTTAATCTCTCCTGAAGAAGCAGCGTATGTTCCGCTGTATTAATATTACAGAACATAGTATATTACAGGAGATGACCATGGAATCCTTGGCGGACATTCTGGAACAGGAACTCGAAGAAGCGGTGGAGGTAAAGAACAAACGCTCCCTGCACCGTTATATAACCCTGCTGACTGAGAATCTTGTACGACAGGATCGGAACGAACGGGAACGCTCGGAGTTCCGGGAAGCCATAATCCGTATCGATACCCGCATCGAGGAAGGCTTTAAACGCATGGATGAGCGTTTTGAAGCTATGCAACGTACGATGGATGAACGCTTCGAATCTATGCAGCGCTCGATGGACGAGCGTTTTGGTGCCGTACAGAAATCGATGGATGAGCGTTTTACATCTGTGGACAAACGTTTTGACATGATGTTCAAGTTCATGACCACAGGGTTTGTCATCCTTGCAACCATGATGTCGGTCTACCAGTTTCTGGCATGAGAAGAAGCGGAACCACGACATTCACGACAGAGGACTCTTGATTTTTCTGGGTGGTTATGGAACGGCGGATAAAGCTTCAGGACAAAAAAAGTCCCACAAAGCGGGGACTCTTCGCATCGACTGATACCTTACGGTTTCAGGACGCTTCATTTCGGCCATGAGTGAGCTTCGCTCCCTCGCGGCCCTCAATTTCAGCGCCTGATACTTTACAGTTTCAGGCGCTTCGGTTCGGGAATGACAAAGCAAGCTTTGCCATTCCGCTCACTCTACAGCGCCTGATCTCCAAGGGAGTTCAGGACGATTCATTTCGGCCATGAGTGAGCTTCGCTCACTCTCAGCGCCTGATACCTTGCGGTTTCAGTCACTTCGACTCGGAAATGTCAGAGCAGGAAGCTCTGCCATTTCACTCGTTTTCAGCGACTGATCGGAATCGAACCGACGTCATCAGCTTGGAAGGCTGTAACGTAGAGATATTAGAGATATTTAATAACTCTCAAGAGTTACATAATTCATTATATAGTAAGAAATAAACTTGTCAAGAATAATCTCGAGCTATCATAATACTTAGAAAATCGAGAGAATAGTGCTTACTCAATTGCCTACACGGGAATGTGAGCATTAAAAACTTAAGGATCTGGTAGGTGGGAAAGTCGGGGGTATTTCAGATTCTATTACTCTGAACATGCCTTCCTTATACGAATCAGATTATTGAGGTAGTTTTTCTTCTGAAAGGAAATTATGCAGTACCTTGATAACGATCGACGCTAACCCGCATTTCTCACAAATAAAATGAAAAAGAGGGCCTTTTTATGATAAATT
>NZ_MWQY01000037.1 GCF_002087085.1 Marispirochaeta aestuarii
CCGAGCTCTATCATGAACGGGACGACACCCGTCTCCTTCATGAGCCAGGTATCCCGGAGGAGGCTTTTCTTTTCGCTTATTGTGTAATTAGTTTTCATATCATAATCCCTTTATTTTAATGATAATCATACCGTTGTAAGATTATCATTGATTAAAAAATATCATTTACGCAAAAAAACCAAGATACTTGGCATCTTCAGATATAGGAAAACATTCGTGTGAATCACTGCTATCGAAATAGATGGAATCACCAGGATTTAAAATGTATTTCTTATCCTTTATCCTAACACACAAAATCCCTTCAATAAGGTAAATAAACTCTTGTCCATCATGTGAATCATTATGGGTCCGAACATTTTTCTTATTTGCATTATAAAGAAAGGCCTGAATTTTATTTTCTTTGTGCTCAGTAGCATAAGGGAAGATATCAAATCCTTTTTCCGTTCGTATAAAGCTTTTTTCTGCTTTATCCTTATTTGTCAAAACAACGTTAGTCGGGCTTTCTTCCTCTAAAATACTTTGAATATTTGTATTTAATGCCTTTGCTATTTTGAACAAAGTACCGGCTGAAGGGAAAATCTTGTCGTTCTCTATTTTTGATATAAGACTCACAGAGAATCCGCTATTTTTAGCAACATCTTTAAGAGTATATTTAAGCTGCTTCCGTAGTTTTCTTATTCTTTTTCCAATACGAAGCTCTTTTTCCTCTACGGTTGTCGTTAACATGCTATCTCACCCACAAAAATCTTTCTGTTAATTATTATGAATAGATGGAGCACAGGACACTTCTTTAATAATTTGTATCTCACAGATACCTCCATATCTAGATTAATAACTTATTCCGCAAGTTTCAGTATGTTAATAATGTCATCTTTTCCAAGTGAAACAACATTCCCTACAGAACCATTACGGCCATACAAGGTCTTTACAGCTATCTCATTAAAGTTATCTTCGCCTATACCTATGTGTTTTAATTTTGTTGGTAATCCAAGAAATGTGAAAAAACTCTCAAGACGGTTTATACCTTCCATAATTGTTTCTTTTGGATTTTCAAAATTTTGATCAATATTCCAAACCCTGACAGCAAATTGAAGAAATTTCTCTGATAGTTTCTCTTGAACATATTTTGCCCATGCTGGAAAAATAATTGCAAGTCCAGCACCATGTGCCACATCATTTATACTAGACAACTCATGTTCAATAAAATGAGATCCAAAGTCCCCAATACGTCCAGTACTTAGCAAATTATTATGCGCTATTGTGGATGCCCACATAATCTCAGCTCTAGCATTATAATCTTTTGGATTTTTACTGACTATATAGGCGTTGTTTATTACAGTCTTCATCGTGGCTTCACATAGTCTGTCTGTAAAATCGACATTTTTTATATTTGTAAAATATCGCTCCATTACATGTGACAGAATGTCTGCAATTCCACATGCAGTTTGATATTTTGATAAAGTGAATGTTAATTCCGGATTCATGAAAGTGAATGACGGTCGATTCATTTCCATATTTAGAGGACGTTTCAACATGCCTTCTTCATTTGTTATAACTGAACTATGTGAGGCCTCACTACCAGCAGCAGGAATAGTTAATACTGATCCTACTCCAAGTTTTTTTTCTGGAGTTGCTTCGCCAGAATAGAAATTCCAAACATCTCCACTGTATGGTACTCCGACGGCTATTGCTTTAGCAGAATCAATAACACTTCCTCCACCAACTGCGAGTACAAAATTCAGATCATTCTCTCGGCATATTTTTATGCCCTCTCGAACAAGACTAAGTCTTGGATTAGGCTGAACCCCACCCAACTCAATAAATCTTATTTTCTCAGATTTAAGAGAATGTACAATTCTATCATATAATCCATTCTTTTTTATACTTCCTCCGCCATAATGTAAAAGGCATGACGAAGAATGCTTCTTGACTTCTTTTCCAACATGTTCCTCGACATCTTTACCAAAAATTATTTTTGTTGGATTTAAAAACTCAAAATTATTCATCCTAAAGCCTCATTTAAGTAACAATCATTTTTGTCTTGCATAATCTAAATAGAAAATTATTTTTCTATTTTAGCCTCAATTGTATTTTACAGAAAAAATCTCGTAAATATTTCTTTTTAATTCTTAAAAAACCAGATTCGGAAGAAACATCACGATATCCGGGACAAACGCCATAACCAAAATCAAAGCGAAGACAGACACAAAGAACGGGACAGACTCCTTTGCATAGTCCTCGATTTTCACATTCATTATGGAACATGTTGCGTACATCGCCATACCTACTGGTGGTGTCATGTTTCCAAAGGTCAAAGTACTCATCATTATTAAACCATAATGTACAGGATCTATCCCGGCTTTTACAATTATAGGTGTTAAGATAGGACCAAATATCAACACTGTGGCGTTTGGATCAAGAAACATTCCAGTCACTGCAAAAAATAGAATAGACAATAGCATAAGCATATTTGGACCGATAGAAAGTTCACTTAATACTTTGTATAGTTCATTACCTATATTATCGTAAGAAACAATATAACCGATGATTGCTGACATTGCTATAATTAACATTACCATCGCATTATCTTTTACAGTTGCAATAATTGTTTCCATCATATTTTTATAGTTTAGTTCTTTGTATATATATTTACCAACTATATACGCGTAAATTACGGCAAATGCTCCTGCCTCGGATGGTGTGAATAATCCGAAACGTATACCAATAATTAAAATTAAAGGAAATATTAATGCCCAGATACATTCTCTAAAACTTCCTAATATTTCCCTTATTGAAGCAATGGATTCTCGTTCTGGAACATAATCCCTTTTCTTGGCAATAATACCAGCTACTGACATAAAAAGAATGGTCATCAAAAACCCAGGGACTATGCCTCCTATAAATAACTTTCCTATCGAAACATTGCATACAAAACCAAAGACTATAAGGCCAAGGCTCGGAGGTATCGTTGCTGTAATCAAACCAGGCATAGCTATTACTGCAGCAGCATAACCAGAGGAATAATTTCTTTCAAGCATCGTAGGACCAAGCATTCTAGCTTCCATTGCTGCATCTGCGACAGCCGAACCGGATATACCTCCCATTAAAAAGCTAAGAACACAACTTACATGTGCTAATCCACCTGCGAGATGACCAGTTATTAAAGTAGCGAATCGCATAAGACGTTGTGTAATACCTGAGGAGTTCATCAAATTACCAGCAAGTATAAAGAAAGGCACAGCGAGCAACGGAAAAGACTGAGAGGTTCCGGCGATCTTCTGGACAATAATGCTGATTGGCAACTGTTGATCGATTAAAAAGTATACCGTCCCTGATATACCGATTACAAAAGCAACAGGCATTCCAAATACCATAAGTATTATAAAAGTACCCACTACATAAATCAATTTATATCTCCTAAAACAATATTATTCATGAAATTAGTTATTAACGTCTTACAGTCATAGACTTCAACTCTAAAAAGCTTTTATAAATTTCGACAGCCGAAGTAACTAACATTGACGTTGCTCCGATAGGCACACTTATGGTGCATACAGAGTAACTAATTCTAAATGATTGAAAAGTTCGTCCAATATTCTCGTAACTTAGCTGAAAGCCATAAAAAATTAATATGCACAAGAAAAAGGAAATTATAATATTGTTAATTATCCGTACAATAATCTGTTTATCCTCTGGAAATTTTTCAACAATTAAATCAATACCAATGTGGCCTTTATACCTGTAAACAATATCTGCTCCCAGGAAAATTAACCACGCAAAAAGCAGTTGAGCTATTTCGACAGACCAAATAATTGGTCTGTCAAAAAAACGCGTAATTGATGAAATAAATACCAAGATTACAATCGCAACAAGAAAATACCCGGCTATTTTTTCTTCAATCCTTATAGCTGTTCTATATAATCGCTTCATAATTCTTTGATCAGGCAATTAGTTGCTTTCTATTTCCTTTCTTATTTCGTCATATAGTTCTTTGTATCCCAATTTGTCATAGACTTTTCTGGTTGCTTCTCGGAAAAGATCTACATCAGGTTCTATTATTGTCATACCATTTTCCTGCAAAACCTGTTCGTAATACTTTCGTTTTTCAACCATATCTCGTACCTGCATATCTCCAACTCTAGCAGCTTCCTCTCTTAACAATATCTGTAAGTCTTCAGGTAATTTATAGAACCATTTACTACCGACCGCGATACCATTAAGCAGATGAAAATGCCCGGTTTTACTGACATATTTGGCTACTTCATAGAGTCGTGAGCCATCTATTGCTGAAAACTGAGCTTCCAAACCATCGACAACTTTCTGCTGAATTGCCTGATATGCTTCTGACCATGGCATTGCTGTTCCTACACCACCCATCGCATTTATTGATTCTATATAGATTGGGGCTCCCATCGTACGAATTCGGAGTCCATTTAAATCATCTGGCGTTCGTACAGGTTGGTTTGTGACAAAATGTCTCTGTCCTGAAAACCAGTTAGTTGACAACTCAACAATACCATGCTTTTCATCTAATTCTTTTACCCATCTCTTGTAAGCAGAAGTTTCCATAATTTTATTAACCTGGAAAATATCATCTAACAAGAAAGGACCTGCCATTATTCCCATTTCAGGTACGATTGTAGAAAATCGACCCGGATCACTTAGAAATCCGATATCGGCACCAACCTTAGCCTGCTCCTGGGTATCTTCGGTGGAACCCAATTGGCTGGAATGAAAAACAGATACTTTCAGTCTCCCATTTGACTTTTTTTCCAATTCATCCGCAAGAATTTGCATATGAACAGTAACCGGGTCATCAGCAGTTACGGCAGTTGTTAGTCGTAATGTATATACTTCTTCTTTGGCTCCAGTTCCATCTTGCGCACCTCCACCAAATGCCAATGTAGCCATCAAAGAACACAACATAAGGACTACGATCTTTTTCATGATACTTCCCCTTTGCAAAATAATATTTTCAAAAAAGTAAAATTATATATATAATTTTACTTAGAAGAAACATTTTAACCAGTATTTATAGGTCATTTATTGTGTACAATCCTTTCTTTTAACGAAAAAATATCGTTAAATATATATAAAGTAAGTATTTGCAATGTATATGACATAATTACTCTATCAATGTCTTTGATACTTTCATTTTTATGATAGTTCAACTTTTACTATCTGTCAAACTGAAATTTTAAAAAATATGCACATATCATATAATTCAGCCTCTATGATGAAATAACTAAACTGGTTTTATCTAAATTACATAAGTACGGTAGAAAAGGGACTAAAGAGAGATTTCATATATTATTCATTATTATACGTGATGAAACTTAGAGAAAGAAGCTGCCATTTTTAAATTAAAGCTTTACGCAATATATAAATATTTTACTATTCTGACATGATAAATAGAAACCCAGCAATTGATAATTGCTATAAGTGTATTTGCAGGTCCAAAGCGGACACTTTTTCCGATCTTCCGGAATTGCCTTATAAGGAAATCTTCGATCAAAAACGAGCTACTGCCTATAATGATGGTAACAACACTACTGGAGTACTTCATGCCAAGAGCGAGGATAAAATTGAAACTGTTACGAAAATTACTTTCTCTCACGTAGGGGAATAACCTAAGTCTCAGGGAAACCAAACAGCTTTCAGGAATCCCAAGAACGACCATCAATGATTTTCTTGTACGGTTCCGGCGGTGCGGAATCTCTTATGATGTGAGCCTGAATCTCAACGTTATGAAGCGGATTTAACTCCTGTGGAAAAAACAGGAGGAAAGTGAACAGTACACCACATTGGTATCAATCTTTACTAAGTACGGCCGCCGCTTCTAAAGCGCGGTCAGTACACTACTCATTCAGCACATATGCCGCCGAAACACCAGTTTGTCCATTCCTTGTCCGCTGAACGGTTTCAAACCTGGGCCCGCTCGATAGGAAAAGAAACCTGCCTAGTGGTTTCTCATCTGTTAAACTGTAAGCCCCATAAAAATCAGGCCTACGAATCCTGCCTCAGGGCTCTCTCCCTGGCTAAAAAGCATAGAAACGAAGATTTGAACCTGGACTGCCGCAGGGCTTCAATTACGACCGGATCAGCTTCAAAGAAGTAAAACTGTATCTGAAGGACCTGATAGACAGCAAGAACGATTCTACGGGGAATGAGCAGATTCTCCCCTTTGCCACCCATAAAAACCTCAGGGTCAAAGCCGTTTACAAATAACAGGAGCAATCAGTGAACAACCACGTTACAATCAATAAATTAAGCCAGATGCGCCTTCATGGCATGGTTACGACCTATAGGACGCTCATGGAGACCGGAAAAAATATGAACTTGACCACTGACGAGGTAGTCAGCTATCCGGTGAACGCGGAATGGTATAAGAAACACAACCAACGACTGGACCGTTTACTCCGTGCCGCGCGATTCCGTTACCATACCGGCCTTGGAGAAATCGACTACTCCCTGGATGGGACTGTTGATAAAAACCAGATTCTACGGCTCTCAGACTGCTCCTGTATCGATAAGGGACAGGACATTCTTATAAGCGGTCCCACGGAGTTCCCGGTATATTAAAGTACTACTAACCGGGTTCAGCGAGTATCTTCTTCAGACCGATGGATAGGAAGCCTATGAGACATTTCTCACCAGTAACGATGGTATTATTGATGTTGGTTGTATGGCGCATGCCCTCCTGAAGTTCCGCGAAGCTTCCAAGGCAACCAAGAAATCAGCAAGTGCGCAGGAAGCCATGAACAGGATCAGACAGCGCTACGTGCGAGAAAGAGGCTTTACGCAGTAAGGATTCGCTGTCTGAGCAGTTCGCAGTTTGTCGTAGAGCGAAAGAGCAAGGCAGAACCGGTCATAGGCAGTTCAAAGAGTGGCTTGAGAAGCGCAGTCTGCAGGTGCCACTGTCTCTGCTTCGGGGAATTCGATTCAGTATACTCTGAATGAATGGCCTGAACTTGTTCAATACCTCGATTCACCGTATCTATCCCCGGACAATAACAGTGCAGAACTGGCTATCAGGACTTTTGTCGTCGGCAGGAAGAACTGGCTCTTCTCGGAAAAATCCAAAGGGGTTGAGAGTTCCTGCGCTATGCATTCACTACTTGAGACAGCACAACAAAACAACGCTAATCCCAATGTTTATGTGCGAGCAATCTTTGAAATGGCCTAATCTGCACGGACTGAGGAAGATTGGAAGACGCTCCTCCTCTGGAACATCAATCGTTGAATTTTTCCATAGCTTGCAGTTTATTTGAAGCTTACCAATAATCACAATAAATCCTCACAAAAATTAACATATCTGTTACCGACTCCTCAGTAAGCGAATAGTAAGTATGTAACGGAGGACAAGATGGCGTTAAACAAATTTCTAAATACAACACTTCTTACATACAACCAGGCGGCAGCACTTCTAAACATCTCACCAGGTACCCTTCGACGGTGGGTCATGCAAAAAAAGATTCCGTACATCAAGTTATTAAATCGCTCTGTTCGCTTTGAAGCAAAGGAGCTTGAGAGGTGGGTCAAACAACAGACAAGAACTCAGGAGGTTCAAAATGATAACTGATCTTATACCGTATTTTAAGTGGATCATGGAAACACTTGATAAACTTAAGTTTGGAGAAATTACCCTCTCCATAATTGTTCATGAGGGTAAGATTAGACGATTTAAACAGTCGGTAGAAGAAAGCCATCTCCCGGAGAACAAATCATGAATAATCAACTTAAACGAACCACGTTCTCTATGAACCGGGTGTCGGAATATTTCTCTGAGAAAAAACTTAATATGCAGATCGGTCATAACCGATCTGCATGGAAGTTAGCTATTCTCAAAGAACTAATAGATAATGCCTTGGATGAGTGCAAGAAGCAAAGGATCCAACCACGAATTAATATTCTTATCAAGGAATCTTACTTCGAGGGCAGTGATAATGGGACTGGTATTCCTGTATCGACTATAACTAAGTCTTTGGATTATAGTATCAGCGTATCCGATAAGCAATTCTATATCTCTCCTAGCAGAGGCCAGTTAGGTAATGCCATGAAAACAATCTGAGCTGCGCCATTAGTCGATTCCGACAAAGCTATTTTCGTAATTGAGGTACAGGGAATTTTTCACCGTTTTGAGGTGTCCTTTGATAAATTAAAACAAGAGCCTATCATTCAACATTGTAAAGAAACAATGTTTATTGTTAAACCAGGAACAAGATTTAGGATCTATTGGAGGGATTCAGCTTGCCTACTCAATAAACATACTAATTCACTTTCTTACAATATAACGCTTATGATCTCGTCTTTGCCAATTCTTTAATGAAGTAATCCAGCAGATATTTGGGACTTAGCGGTGTGGAACATTGCAAAAGGAGTTCTGGACGTAGATTCTGACATAGGGTGAGGAGCTGTCTGATAGGAACTGTCTGATATTTCCAAAACAGAGATCAACAGAAAAACACAAAAAGTTGACATATTTTTATGTTATATATACAATTAATCACAAGCGGACACGCTCGGTAACATATTGAAATCGGGCTCATAACCCGGAGGTCGCAGGTTCGAGTCCTGCCCCTGCTATAAAAAGCACCGAAGTCCTTTAGGGCTTTGGTGCTTTTTTATTGTAGAAAGCAGAACGAGTGTAGACTCGCACATTAAATTAAACAAACCTGTGTAGAAAATCTCAAGAACAGTTACACAATCTCGCAAATGATTTAGGGAGGGATTCCATGTGTCCGACATAAAAAAGAGCAATGGTTAAGAAGTTGACGCTTCCCATTGCTCTTAAAACTCTCCCCGAGGGGAAAAAATCGTTACTTATTTGTCGGATAGAATTAGAAAAAGTTCAAGAGCTTGGGAAGAAATTTCGATGGAAAAATCCCGGAAGGTGTCTTGTCTGTGGGAGTACCCGCCTGTGGGGCCATGGATTTGTCCTGAGGTATTTCTTTGGATTTGCTTCAGGAGTGTGGATAAAACGATGGCGGTGCCCGGAATGCGGGTCCGTTCATACCGTGCGACCTGAAAGCTTTCTTCCCGGGATGCAGTATCCGAAATCTACCCAGCGATCAAGTCTGGAATCGAAACTTGCCGGGAAATCTTTTCTTAAGACAGTCTCCCGCCAGATTCAGCAGCACTGGTGGCGAACATTCCGTCATCTCTGTCGGGAATCGGGAAACTGGACTGACCTTCGGAAGTTCCTGACCGAGCACCTTCTCCCGGATCAGTTGCCGGTGACAAAGCGACGAATCTACCGTGCAAGCTGGCCGACAGCAGTATCTCCCTACCTGCCTTTTGCGCTGACAGTCAGACCGCCCCCATTTAGTTTTGAGTGAACGAAATTACTTCACTCAAAGGAGAAAAAATGGACCGGGAAAAGCAGGAGAAAATCGCCGTATTTCGTTTTGGCGTCATCTTTCCGCTTGTGGAGAAGGACCTTCACGAATACTGGGGAGAAAAGGAGCGCATTCTTAAGGAACTGGTCAGCAAAGAATGGGAGATCCCGTACTCAAAGCGGACCTACATCAGCAAGGCCACTCTGTTGAACTGGGTAAAGCGCTATGAAGACGGCGGGCGTAAGATCGAAGCATTGTTCCCCGAAAGCCGCGGCGATCGGGGTAGGATGAGGAGCATCTCCGATGAGCAGATTGATGCGCTTATGAGACTTCGAAGTGAGAACCCAAAACTTTCTACGCCTCGGCTTGTAGAAAAGGCTCAAGGAGCACGAGTGTTTCCGCCGGGCACCGAGGTCTCCATGGCCAGTATCTACCGGCTTTTGAAGATCCGCAAAGCAAAGCGACAGAAGAGTGAGCAGGATATGCGGAAGTTCGAGGTGCAGATGTCCAACGATCTGTGGCAGTCGGACTGCATGCATGGCCCGCAGATCGTTATCAATGGGAAAAAGCGCAAGACCTATCTGTTTGCCATCATCGACGACCACAGCCGACTGATTACTCATGGTCAGTTTTACCCGGCTGAGAACCTGGAGAATTACCTGGACTGCCTGTGGACAGCAATGCGCAAACGAGGACTGCCAAGAAAGCTGTATGTGGACAATGGAGCCTCCTTCAGGGCCCACCGGCTACAGCTGGGCTGTGCAGCTCTTGAAGTTGGCTTAAAGTACGCCAGGCCGTATCGTCCCCAGGGGAAGGGAAAGATTGAGCGTTTTTTCCGTACCGTCAGGATGCAGTTCCTGCCAGAGCTGAATGAGAACCTGGACCTTGAGAAGATCAACGAATTGTTTGCCCGGTATATAGAACACCAGTACCACCAGAGGATACACGGAACGACCGGTCAGAAACCGATAGACCGATACCTGGCAGATGTGAAGGCGCTCAGGAAAGCACCGGATGACCTTCCTGAGTATTTCCGGAAGCAGGAGATCCGAAAAGTGAACAAAGACCGCACCGTGCAGTTGTCCGGACGACTCTATGAGGCTCCGGCCGGGCTTGTGGGGATGAAAGTCGTCCTGCGGTACGAGAATACCGACCGAATTGAAGTGTTCGTTGATGAGAAGTCACGGGGATTCCTGAAAGACCTCAATCAGGAAGTAAACAGTCGCATTAAACGCGATCGCCCAGATCCAAGCGGCCCGACTATAACCGGCGGACAGCTGTTTGAACGAACGGCGGGAGGACGATGATGGATTCCATACGACATCACTTTGGATTGAAGAAGGATCCTTTCCCGCAGAATATGGCCGTGAAGGATCTGTATCCGCTGCCTGCACTTACTCCCCTGGAACAGCGGGTGTTCTTTGCTGTGGGCCAAAAGGCGATAGCAGTAATCACCGGTGATGTAGGCTCCGGGAAATCTACCTCTCTGCGCTATGTGGCCAGCAAGTTCCACCAGAGCGAATATGAGCTGATTTCCATCGTCGGCGGCAACTACTCGCCGATGGAGTTGTACCGGCAGATTCTCTTAAACTTTGGCGTGAGCTATATGTCATATCAGGTGTCGGTGATGATCGCAAGAATCCGGGAGATCATTCTGGAAATCGCATCCAGAAAAGTCACACCGGTGCTTATCATTGATGAGGCTCACTTGCTCAAGCGTGCCGTGTTTACCCAGCTGCATACCCTGGCTCAGTTCGAATTTGATTCCCGTCCGGTCATGCCCATGATTCTCTGCGGTCAGGATCTTCTGCTTGAACACCTTATGGCGAATGCGGTACGCCCTCTTGCATCCCGGATCCTGGGACGCACCCACCTGGAAGCGATCAAGATGGAAGTTATGGAAGAATACCTGAATCACCATATCCGCCTTTCAGGGAGCACCAGCAAGATATTCAGTCAGGAAGCGATCTTTGCCATCCACCAGGGATCCGGTGGCTTATTGCGTAGAGCCAACTCTTTGGCGAAGACCGCGCTCATGGCCAGTGCGCTGGAAGGGGGCCATACTATCTCGGCGGAACATGTCCGTCTCGCTGCAACAGAGATTCTGTAAGTCTGTTCACCCTGCGGCAAAGCCGCAGGGTGAACGTTCATTCAATGTGCATGAGAAATTGTCTAACTGTTCGTGCGAGGGTTTATTTAGTTTAATTTGAGATTCGACAACGAGAGCCGCAGGTGAATAGTCCTGCCCACAGCACATCCCGGACGGGATGTGCAAGCCCAAGCTTGCGGCAGGGTTTTCCGAAGGAAAATCCCGAGAGCACGCGCAGGGACTGCTAACCAAACCGGATCGCGAAAGCGGTTCGGTTTTTTTATTTTCTTTCTGGACGAGAACCTTGGCCGAGCACATTGCAGTGCAATGTGCGGGGTCCGAAAGTTCCACAGGAACTGGAGGATAAGAGTCCTGCCCACAGCACATCCCGACAGGGATTTAGAGGCCGGGGTACTGCCTTCGATAAAGTGGGCTGGAGGGCAAAGAAACTTTCACGCACATGAATATTTCAACAAAAACTGAAGCAGACCAGTACAATATTCATGAACATGAAAAAATATGGACAAATGACATAAGATGCATTATAATATTCACGAACATGAAATTAGCCATTCATTCAGCAGAACAGATCGGAGAACTCATCCGCTGCGAACGGAAGCGGCAGAAGATCCTGCAGCAGGATCTTGCCGATTTAAGCGGTGTCAGTCTGCACTTTTTATCCAACCTGGAAAACGGTAAAGCCACTGTTGAATTCCAGAAGGTCCTGCTGGTACTGCGCAGTCTCGGCATCGAAATGGAACTGCGTACCCGCTACACGGATAAAGAGGTGTCATGAGTCTGCAGGTTTTTTATAATACCAGACTGGCAGGGACGCTTCATCAATACGAAAACAGCCGGATCAGTTTTGAGTATTCCCGGGACTGGGCCGACACAGCTGATTCGTTTCCGATCTCCCGGAGTATTCCCCTTTCTGGTAACTATGAACGAGGGACAACAGACCACCGCTTCTTTGCCAACCTTTTGCCCGAAGCCGCCGCGCGGGAAACGATATGTTGAGGTCTGGGAATTTCTCTGGATAATGATTACGAATTACTGTCAGCAATCTGCGGGGAATGCGCCGGCGCCCTGCAGATTATACCCGAAGGTGCTGAAAAAACCACCACCCACGAATATGTTCCTCCTAAAGTGAGCGATTCCGAATAGAAATGAACTCCGCCAGCGGTTTTACCCTAGC
>NZ_MWQY01000038.1 GCF_002087085.1 Marispirochaeta aestuarii
AAACCGGTCATAATTGCCGTATAAACGGGGAAACTGAGTTTTTCAGGAGACCCTACATACGAAAATACATACAATGCCCCTACTTCAACATTCACCGCAAACTTCAATTATTTCAATCCTGATCCTGCGCAATTTTCTTCCGCGCTATCCGGTACATTGACGACAGTAACTGATACGACGGATGATTCTTCCTCAACGACGGGAACGCTGTACTATGCCGGTGATCCCATGGTATTCGATATTTCAAACGACAGCACCGGCAACAGCAGCGGAACGATTACATATCGAGGGACGTCGTATCCAATGGAATAGCAGAAACAGGAGCTGAATTGGGTCATCATTTATGTTATTGAACACCTTAAACTTTCCTGGGACGCAAGGATGTTATTCGTATTGCAGGTTTTGAACACATAATTAAGGAACAATGCTTTTGCATTGTTCCTGTACTGCCCTTCCCCATTTTTGTATCAAGGGGGAGGTTTTGTTTTTTCGCATCTTTGAGGTGACGGTCCTATTCTTCGGAGTCAGCAATTTTTGGCTGCATTGATATGATCCTGGAGGCTGATGGAGAGTCTGGTTTGGTCGGGCTTCCGGCGTTATTGCTGGGTGGGTGATTATGCGAAATTCGGGAAAGCCAGCAGGGATGGGGGTTATGCGCAATGGGGGATGATGCGTAATAATTTATGAACAACAGTTTTGTGCTGATTATAGGATGTTATGTGGACAAAAGGTTTAAATTGAATAACTAAGGATATGAAAAATGCGAAGATTTACAATTATAGAGAGAAAAATAATAAATTTTATCATAAAAATGTATGAAAATCAGCATTATAATTGTCTTTACAACTTACTTTTTGATATAGATGGAATTATTGGTATTACACATCATTTTTACTTAAACTTTGAGAAAAAAGATGAAGTTCATTTTTTTTTTGAAGAAGCAACTCTAAATGAAATGACGAAAGATCAGCGTAAAATAAAAAATTATATAAATGAGAAAACACAAATTTTTGCAAATACAATTGAATTTATTCAGTATTTAATAGATGAAAAATATTTAACTATAATAGAAAGTGATAACAAGAGTTCTGACGAAAATCCAAAACCAAATCAGGGCTATATACATACTTCATTTGTTCAAATGAGTACTGAATTTCAAAGAAAATTTTATAAACATGAGAAATACATTTATATTCCTACTCAAAAATTATTTGATCTTGTTAATAATAAGTTTATTGATGAAAACGGAATTCGGGAAAAAAATGAAAAGTTCCATAAAGGAATAACTTTATCATTAGCTATTATCTCAATTCTTATTGCTTTAGGGAGCTTATTCCTTACTATTTTGAATAATAAAGAAAGTACTGAGCCAATTAAAGTAGAAATAATTAATACTAAACCAAACCCATAATATTGAATTAATAGTTAGGAGAATAATATGTCTTTATTCAGAATTGATAATGATAACATTCAGAATATTAAAGAAGAACCTTTCAAGTTAGAAAAAGAAATTCAGACTCTTTGTGAAGAAAACTTGGAATTATTATTAAACTTAGAATTCGTAAAAAGTGAATTTCAAATTGATCGTTTTCGCCTTGATTCTTTAGCTTACGACAAAAAAACAAATTCTTTTATAATTGTCGAATATAAAAGAGATAAGAATTTCAGTGTTATTGATCAAGGGTATGCATATTTATCGCTCATGTTGAATAATAAAGCAGACTTCATCCTCGAATATAATGAAAACTCTGGTAAAACAATAAAACGAAATGAAGTAGATTGGTCTCAATCGCGCGTAATATTTATAGCTCCAAGTTTTTCAAATTATCAGAAGGAAGCAATAAATTTTAAAGATTTACCAATCGAATTATGGGAAATAAAAAGATTTTCAAATAAAACAATATTATTTTCACAAATCAATACAAAAGGGTCAACAGAATCAATTCAAACCATATCGAAATCGAATGAAGAAATTTCCTATGTGAGTAAGGAAGTGAAAGTCTATTCAGAACAAGACAATATTGATAACGGAAGTGATGAAACTATTGAACTATATGAGAAAATAAAAATATACATTCTTAATCTTGGTGATGATATAAATATAAGACCAACAAAACTCTATATCGGTTTTATTACAAAATCAAATTTCTGTGATATAGCGATTCTTAGGAGTTCAATAAAAATCTGGATAAACCTTCAAAAAGGTCAACTAGATGATCCAAAAGAAGTTGCTAGAGATGTTTCAAATGTAGGACATCATGGAAATGGTGATTATCAAATACAGATTAGTGATGCAGCTAATTTAGAATATATTATTAGCTTGGTAAAGCAGAGCTATAATTTATCAAAGGCCACATAACAAACGCATGCAACTGTCAATTTTTTTGTCGTGCTTTTTGCTTACGCAAAAATCCTGCCAACCCTTCGGGACAAAATTGCAGCTGATGCGGGCGTTATACACCACGATAGCAGGTTAAAAATAAAAATGGAATTAAGAATACATCATATATTTGATATTATTAGAGATATAGGAAAAGGTAAAATACTCGAAAAACATGAATATGGACATTCTTATCATATTATTGCTAAAAAAATATTAAATGAAGAGTTTGAAATAATTAAAATTGTTGTAAAGAGTGATGATGTATGTAGAGGCTGCGTAAAATTATATGATGGAAAATGTATAGATATTATTGATCATCGCAATGATTTTACAAAAAAAGATGAATTTAATAACTATTTAGACAATAGGATTATAAAAGTTCTAGAAATTAATAATTGCGATACTTTCACATTTAAAGAAATATTACAGCTGACTGAAGAATATCTAAAAAATATAGAATTTATTTATGAAGGTAATGATATATTACATACTCAAGAAAGAAAAAAGAATGTAGAAAAAGGTATATTGAAATTAAAGAATTAAGAAAGTTGGTGGAAAATGAATTATAGATATCGAATCTATCTGTACAGAAATAGTATTCACCTGACAGTTGCCTCTTTATAAATATCTCTCTGAACAATAGTTTTCCATTGTTCCTGTCATTAGGTCATCGGTAGAGAGGGTTGCCGGTAGAAGAGATTCCCACGCGCCGGATTTTTCCACTTTCGGCAGTTTCTGTAATACAACAAATAGAGCTTGCAATAGTTACGTAATGGTTGTATTTTATAACCAAGGAGTGCTTATGGCAAGTATTACGATACGAAACATACCAGATTCGATTTTAAGGCGCATTAGAACTTTATCCGAAATAGAAAAACGCAGTATCAATAGTGAACTTCTGATACTGATAGAAAACGGCTTGAATAAGGAAATAGAAACCAAAGAAACAGGTACGCTTATTCTATCAAAGGAGAGTCAAATCAAAATGTGGGAAAGTATGTCAGGAACCTGGGAAGATATTCGCTCAACCGAGGAAATCATAGAAGATATCTACAGTCATAGAACAAAGGGGAGAGCGGTAGATCTATGATTTTGATAGATACCGATATATGTATCGAGTTACTACGAGGCAACAAAAAGGTTATAGAGAAACGAAAAGAAGAAAACGATACAATAGCAGTATCTTTCATGACTGTATCAGAACTCTATTATGGCGCGTACAAATCGAATAAACCTTCACATAATACTTCTTTGGTAGAAGAATTTATTCTGACGGTAAATGTAATCCAGAGTTCCCTTCGAATATCAAAGAGATTTGGTGATTTGAAGAGCAAACTACAAAGAGAAGGAATACTGATAGAGGACGCCGATATATTTTTAGCAGCAACATGCCTGGAGACTTGTGAAAAACTCATTACCGGAAATATAAAACATTACAATCGGATAGATGAGCTAAAAATAGAAAATTGGATAAGATAAGGGCAGCTCTAAAAACGTGGTATTTTTACCATAGTCAAAGAGGAAAGATTTTGTAGCGCCCGGAGGCGTGCCTCTTAGTCTATTTCCCGCGCAAGAAACGGACAAGAACCTCGTCGTTTTCATTCAGCAGATGCAGTTCTTCTCCTTCGATGCGGTAGGAAACAGTACGTTCCAAAGCAAGAAAAAACATGTGCTCCCAGTCTGCCTCGGCACAGTAGCGCCGGGTGGAACCTGTCGGCCCCAGCGAGAGGCTGCCGTCATCCGCGGCACGATACTCGCCGAAAAAAAGATTACAGCCGGCAAAGCCGTTGAATTGACTTTTTTCCGTCCCGAACTGAATATACGGCACTTGATCCACCGTTGGAAAAGGAGCAGTGCGTCCGTCAAATTCCTGAAGGAGCCATGTTTCGCCTTCAAGAGGAACCGGAACAGAAACTATCCCCGCAGAATGCATACACGCGCCCAATATCAGGAATAAGAAAACGGAACCTGCAAATAACTGCTTCATGCGAGAAACATTAGCACCCGGTACAACTCTTTTCAAGCATATCGTCAAAGCATGAGCTTGTTGACGGATACGTTTTTCACTAAAATCAAATTACAGTCATGGTGCTCATAGGGGCAAGGAGAATTTTGTGATGAAAAACAGTGTTCCCGATATTGAATGGATCATAAAGCAGCGGACATCGAAAAACACAGGGATTGCAAAGAAAATGTTCCCCCTTGAGGTATCCCGGACGGCCAGGAAGTTCCACCGGCAGATACCAGGCTACAAGATGAGCCCTCTACGAGCGCTGCCCAACCTGGCCCAGATGTTCGGAGTCGGAGGGATTCTGGTAAAGGACGAATCATTACGCCTGGAGCTCAACAGTTTCAAAGTTCTCGGCGGTTCCTTTGCGCTCTACCGTTTTATTCAGGAAAAAATCGGTATTGATGATAAACTGATGAACTTCGACTATCTTACATCCCAGGAAGTAACCGGAAAGCTCGGAGACCTTACCTTTGCCAGCGCTACCGACGGGAATCACGGCAGGGGACTTGCCTGGGCGGCTCAAAGGCTGGGTTTCAAGTGCGTTATTTATGTTCATTCCGGAACAAGTATTCGGCGTATCGATGCAATAAAGAGTTACGGCGCCCGGGTGGAGGTGATCACGGGTAATTACGATGACGCGGTGCGTCAGATTGTGGTCGATGCCGGGAAATACGGCTGGGAGATAATAAGCGACACCAGCTGGGAAGGATATACAAAGGTCCCGACCTGGATAATGCAGGGCTATACAACCATGACGGCGGAAATTCAGGAGCAACTGAGCGCCCAGGGCCTGACCAAACCTAGCCATATTTTTGTGCAGGCCGGAGTCGGAGCATTAGCGGCGGCGGTTATCGGTTACTATCACAGTCTGTTCGGTCAGGAGGCTCCCCGATGCATTGTCGTAGAACCGGAAAATGCGGCATGCCTTTACCACACGGCCCGGGTCGATGACGGAAGAATCCATTCCATCGACGGAAAACTCGACACCATCATGGCCGGCCTGGCCTGCGGCGAACCCAGTTCGATTGCCTGGGATGTTCTCAAGGACACCGCCGATGCTTTTGTGTCTGTTCCCGATTACATTGCCGCGCGAGGAATGCGGATATACGCCACCCCTCTGGCGGGAGACCCCTTTATCGTCAGCGGCGAGAGCGGAGCGGTTACCCTGGGAGCACTGGTCTCCATTCTAAAGGAAAACGGCGTGGAGGAGCTGCGGGATTTTCTGGGTATCGATGAAGACAGTCAGATCCTTTTTCTAAATACCGAAGGCAATACCGATCCCATACAGTTCCGGCGGATAATCTGGGACGGGAGCAAACCCGTGCCCCAGGAATACTGGATAGAAACGGATTAGTTTCCCGTGGATGGACAAGCTGCACGGAAAAGAGAGTATATGCCGAACATGAGCGTACAAATTTCCGCCGGTGAACTTGTTTGATTTCTGCGGGCTATTCGCACTATAATTAAGGGGAATCCATTACAAAGAGGGTGCGTGATAAAAAGACTGTTTATCTGTATTCTGGTTTTTGTCCTGGCGGGATCGGTGTATTCCCAGGGCCTCTATTTCGACATCGGCTTCGGCCTGGGCAGTGCAACAACTGAAATCGACGGTGAGGATGTTGGCGATTCCCTTGGATCAGGCGTCGACGAGGTTGGCGTTGATCTGGGGCTCAAGGTCGGGTATGGTCCGATCGCCGGGATGCCGCTCTACATTGCCGGAACCCTGGAAGGTATTGGACACCGCTTTGATGACGGTACCAATTACATACAGTTCAACTCCTATCTTCTCGGACCAAGCCTTATTGTATATCCGATACCCCTTATACAGATCGCGGGTTCCATAGGTCACTCGTGGGTATCCAATCAAAGCGATTTACCCATAAGTTTCCATGACAGCGAATCAGGGTTTGCCGGTGATCTCTCCGTTGCGCTGGACTTGGGACAAAAAAATCACGGTTTCCTTCTGGGGCTTAAGTATTTCACCTCGACAAATACCCTTGAAACAAGTAAAGCGGAACAGAATTCATCGATGCTGAGTATTTTCGTTAAATACGCCTATCGGCACAAATAATCCTGATTAGCGGCTGCTTCGATCATGACGATGGTCGAACCGGTTACCGCATCATTGTTTGGAGTCGTGGTTCTACAGGAACGCCTGGTCGCTACGCAGATTTTCGGTATGAGACTTATTCTGGTCACCGTTACTGGTCTCTGTATCTTTTCACGCCAGCGCCGGTCATTTTACGATCGAAAAACCTCCCCGATGTCACCGTAATTTTCTCTTTCTCCGTTCCGGGAACTGCATTGACAAGAAGGCGAAAAGCAGGGGTATC
The DNA here is from genome assembly GCF_002087085.1 of Marispirochaeta aestuarii. Lineage (NCBI taxonomy): Bacteria > Pseudomonadati > Spirochaetota > Spirochaetia > Spirochaetales > Spirochaetaceae > Marispirochaeta > Marispirochaeta aestuarii. Next base: position 6,728 of record NZ_MWQY01000038.1, read on the forward strand.
TTAAGTACTGACCATCAAATTCGGGACGGAATATGAAGCATATCAAAAAAAACAGCATTACATAATGGAAGGAAAGATGACGGAATTGGAATTATTAATAGACTTTCACAAAGACGCGGAAAGACAGGGCCCAGGCAGTACTGCGGATACCCTGCGGGCATTGAGTTTTATCGACCTGAATCGGAACAGTCCATTGAAGGTCGCGGACATCGGCTGCGGTTCAGGAGCCCAGACCATTATCCTGGCACAAAATATTGCAGGCCGCATTACGGCCGTCGATTTGTTTCCCGAGTTTCTGGACAGGCTGCGACAAAAATCTGCAGGCCTGGGTCTGCAGGACAAAATTACCCCGCTGAAAGCCTCGATGGAGGATTTGTCTTTCGGCCGCGAGGAATACGATATTATCTGGTCGGAAGGCGCAATCTACAACATCGGTTTCGAGAAGGGTATAAAATATTGGAAATCTTTCCTGAAACCCGGCGGTTACCTGGCGCTAAGCGAACTTACCTGGATCACCAACTCGCGGCCCCGGGAGATCGAGGAACACTGGAACAGGGAATACCCGGAGATTGATACCGCTTCAGGCAAGATCAGAATTCTGGAGGAAAACGGTTTTTCTCCTGCTGGGTATTTCCCTTTACCCCGGAGCAGCTGGATCGATAACTATTATGAACCGATGGAAGAGCGCTTCGAAGATTTCCTTATACGACATGGGAATTCCGAAGCTGCGATGAGGATTGTGGATGCCGAAAAGGAGGAAATACGAAAATACAGGAAGTACAAGAATTACTTTAGTTACGGTTTTTATGTAGCGAAGAAACTGCCGGGAGAATAAAAATAACTGATTTCTGATAGTAATTAAAAGGATGTACCGAATGTACGACGTTGTAATTGTCGGTGGAGGACCTTCCGGCGCCACCCTGGCCAGATTGATTGATCAGAGTAAATCTGTGCTGATTATTGAGAAAACTGATGAAAAATCTATTTCAAAGCTGTGCGGAGGGTTAATTGCCCCCGATGCTCAGAGAATGCTGGGAAAATTCGGGCTATTTCTGCCGAAAAAGGTTCTCGTCGATCCTCAAATGTTCTATGTTGAATCATATGACCTGGAAACAAAAAACAAACAAAGATATCAACGGTTTTATCTAAATATTAACAGAAAAGATTTTGACAACTGGCTCCTGAAACTTGTCGACAGGAATGTATCCATATCAAGAAACACAAAATATCTTTCTCATGAATATTCCGGGGATAGTATTACAATACAAATAGAAAAGAATGGTAAAAGGGATTTTGTAGAATCCAAAATTCTTGTGGGCGCCGACGGTTCGCAGTCGCAAGTACGCAGGAAAACCTTCAATGATTTCAGATATATAACCAAATATATATCTATTCAGTCTGAAATAGTCGGCGGTGTGATTCTTCCCTGCTATGAGGTCTATTTTGACAGAGGATTAACCGACTTTTATGGATGGACAATCCCAAAAAACGGAACAAATATTATCGGCATCGCCTTACAGGGAAAGGATGCCAGAGAAAAATACGAAAGATATTTGAAAAATGTGCTTGGGAATAACTTTCAGGAAGTATCACGAAGATCAACGGTAATAATACGCCCAAGAAGATTGAATGATCATAAAACAGACAAGGACAATCGGGTTTTCCTTATTGGTGAAGCTGCTGGTTTTATCAGCCCCAGTTCAGCTGAAGGCCTCAGTTATGCGTTCAGAAGCGCGGAGGCGCTGGCAGCCTCCATTAATAGTGGAAAGAATACCGGAAAAGATTATAGAAAGAGATCACTTAGAATCAAGTTCAACCTGTTCATGAAGAACATAAAGAGCATATTCATGTATACTAAATTCCTGCGAAACCTGATTTTCAAATTGGGCATCAGAAAATTGTAGCCTTTACAGACAGTCTAAGGATGATCTTCTGAATAACAGGAGCGGTATGTAGATGGACCTTGACGGAATATACGACGGGTTATATAACGGATCGGTACGTAAGATTTCTAACAGCTGCTACACGATTGATGATCTGATAAATTCTCCCAATGACACAAGACGCGGTATATCCTTGATATTCCGACCTTCATCTTCAGTACGGAAGGAGATATCACGATTTTTAGACACGCTACAGCAGCTTGACCCGAACCAGTACTATTATCCTGAATCTGACATGCATGTAACCATCTTATCCATTGTTTCCTGTTATCCTGAGTTCAACGTCGCAAGCATCCATATACCGGCCTACATTAATCTTCTTCAGAAAGCGATCTCCGATGCAAAAGGTTTTACCCTTCATTTCAGGGGAATCACCGCATCACCGTCGTGTGTCATGATTCGTGGCTTTCCAGAAAATAATACACTGAATGACTTGAGAAACAATCTTCGATCAATCTTTAAAATGTCATCCCTGGAACATTCCATCGACAAAAGATATGAATTGCAGACTGCCCATTCAACGGTGCTTCGATTCAGGGACAGAATATCCGACATATCGAGGTTTCTGGAAATTCTGGAATCGTATAAGGATTTTTATTTTGGTTCCTGCACAGTTGATTCTCTGGAGTTTGTCGTGAATGACTGGTACCTGCGCAAAAGGAATACGGAAAAGTTGTTCAGTTTTTCTTTACCTCCGGGCGGAGATCAGTTGATTGAATAACGCCAGACTCCAATATCCCTGTTTCCGCCGGCTTCAGAAAAATCACCCCCCACAATTATTCGTCCTGCTGAATCAATACCAACAGTATTCCCGGTAGCTTTTGTCCCCCGGGATGCTGAAATGATCCCGTTCTCTCCGAAACTATCCGTCATGTTTCCCCATTCATCAAACAGAAAAAGCGCCATTTTCTGAACATCATCGATACCGGTTATAAAACCGCTGGCGAGAATCCTGCCTCCCGAAAAGGGTATCAGGTCATAAATACCATCGTTTTCATCGGCATGATCATAGAGTACAAAACCATTGCTGCCGAAGTCGGCATCAGGAGTGCCGTCGGGAAGGTACCGCAGCAGATACAGATCATAGCCCCTCGAAGAAGGGACTCCGAAACCGCCTGCGGTTATTCTGTTCTGACTGTCGACAGTCAGGGCAAATATTTCGTCAAAATTGCCGGCATCATAGACTGCAACCCCGTCGCCGTCAAAAGAACTGTCAGGCTGACCATCTGGCAGGTATCGCCATACCGCTATGTCTGAATCCGTTCCGTTCCAGCTTCGTCCGGCTGCGACTATACGGCCGCTTGAATCGGTCGAAACGGCAAAGGAAATGTCTTCGCCGTCTCCCCCGGCCGCGCTGTTGTCTGTCACAAATCCTTCAGGATCGTTGAACGCAGTATCTGGATCCCCCCCGGCGCTGACACGCCAGACTGCAAGGTCGATTTGTGATCCATCGGCGGTACTCCCCGCCAGAATGATATTAGCGGTCTCATCCGGAACCATCGCCTTTGAACGCTCGTCATTTCCTCCGATATCGAGACTGGATGTTCCGTTTGTCCCGAAGCTGTTATCCAGGGTTCCGTCGGAATTAAAACGCCAGAGCGCAGCATCATAGTCTCCGCCATTATCTCGTTCCCCGCCAACCAGGATACTCCCGTCATCCAGTACACGTATGTCTCTTCCAATTGAAAAAACTGCTTCAAGATACACTCCGTTATCCGCAAAGCTGGTATCAAGCTCACCATCATGGCGTAATCTGGCGGTATACATGACGTAACCGCCGGTGACGCTTCTTGACCCTGTAATAAGTATTCTGTCCTGTGTGTCTCCTGCAATGCCGTTCAGATATTCGCTGGTCCCGATCCCCGCACCCAGGTCCGGACTGGTAAATCCGCTGTTCCCGAAGCCTGAGTCCGGCTGCCACGCTGATGCTGAAAACTCCGCAGCTCCGGGATGACAAGCGGATAGAAGGAGCAGCCCGATACCAGCCAGGAGATACACCAGTAATCCGGGTCCCTCACCTGTCTTCATTTTTTCTATTCTCCCTTTTCTCCCTTTGGGACGTTCTTATATGACTTAATAACTAATATAACAGCAGATAATGTGAGAGAATAGCAAAAGAGGGTTTTATCAGGCTATAATAATCAGAACACACAGAAAAGGTGCCTATGAAAACATACGAACTGGTATTTATTGACGCGGATGATACGCTTTTTGATTACCGAAAGGCTGAAAAAGAGGCCTTGTCCGGGGCATTTCAATCCCATGATATTTCAATCAATGATGAAATAATCAAAAGCTATGGAAGCATAAATAAGGAGCTTTGGAGAAAATACGAAAAGAATGAAATTACCCAGGAAGCCTTGAGAACTGAACGCTTCAGGCTGCTTTTCAACGATCTATCCCTGACAATAGACCACGCGAGCTTCAGTGAAATCTATCTTGATTTTCTATCCAATTCCGCTGTCCTGATGGAAAACGCAGATACAATCTGCAGGTATCTTCATGAAAACTATACAACCGTAATAATAACGAACGGGATCAGCAAGGTTCAGCGAAACAGGTTCGACAAGTCGCCGATCAGGGACTGCTTTGATTACCTGGTTATTTCTGAAGAAGCCGGCTGCAACAAACCTCATATCGGTATTTTCGAGTACGCCGAGCAGATAACAGGCTTCAGCGACAGGGAAAAAATGATCATTGTCGGAGATTCCCTGACCTCGGACATCGCAGGGGGAATCAATTACGGCATTGATACCTGTTGGCTGAATCTCCACGGAACAGACAATACAAAGGGGATTCAGCCTACCTACTCTGTTTCTAACCTGTTGGAATTAAGGAATATACTCTGAAAAGTATTGAGCCGACCGTTACTTCGGAATTCAGGCTTTACATTTGCCGCATCCTGGATTCTTGTGGTACATTGGTACTGTAAATTCTGTTGGGATATTTCAGGATGAACGACACACTATTAATTATATTATACTCGAGCGCCGCAGGACTGCCGATTTTTATCGGCGGACTGATATCCAGTTTGTTTCAGGCCCATAATACAGTACTCAAGGATGAGATCAATCATTGGATCGTAGCCTTCGGCGGTGGCGCACTGATGTCTGCCATAGCCTTTGCTCTGATTCCCAAGGCCTTGCACGAGCTGCCATCCGGTTTGATTATTGTTGTTTTCCTTGCCGGAACCTTTTCTTTTATGGGTCTGGATATGCTTAGTACCAGAATTGGCGGTTCCATCGCACAGGTTGTGTCGATGATGATGGACTTTATCCCCGAAGCCCTTGCCCTGGGGGCCTCGTTTGCCTATGACCATAAATTCGGATTATTGCTCGCGATCTTCATAGGTCTGCAGAATTTGCCCGAGGGTTTTAACTCGTATGTCGAGCTGAGAGAAAAGATGAGAAGGCGCTCAGTTCTTGCACTGCTGCTTGCCTTGAGCACTGTCGGAATAGTCGCCTCCCTTACAGGAGAGATGTTACTGAAGGATAACCTCAAGGTTATCCATTCCATCATGCTCCTTGCAGGCGGCGGTATTCTCTATCTTATTTTTCAGGATATTGCACCCATGTCAAAACGAAAGAACGACTGGGTCCCGGCAACCGGTGCATGTGTCGGTTTTCTCATCGGTATGCTGGGGGACAAAATTCTCTGAACAACAGTATCATCCCGTCTGTAACAGCAGCTGACACGCTTTTTTGACTCAGGTTGACCAGAACCTTCAAAGCTTTTTTAGTGTTCCTGACCGTGGGGATATCTTACGCCCATGAATAGGCGGGAAGGTATTCTGCCATCTGT
>NZ_MWQY01000039.1 GCF_002087085.1 Marispirochaeta aestuarii
ATCCTAACATATTTCCCCGCTCTATGGGAATTTATCTATTTTTCAGGAGACCCTATGTGGAGAATGATCCGGTGAATTGGGTTGACCCATTCGGATTGATGCCGGAGGTTCCGGGGGATGGGACGGTAGTTGATCCAGATGATGGATTATCAGCAGCAGAAAAAGATTTAGCTGCTTCAAGAGAATTATCTATAAAAGATGAAGAAATTATGAAAGAAACATTACACAAACAAGAGTTAGTTGGTATTGCAGAAATAGTTGTAGGTGGTATTGGAATATTTGCAGGAGGAAATGTGCCTGCTGCATTTGTTATGGCGGATGGTGCTATTCGATATACAAAAGCGAAGTATGCTAAAGAATTTTATTCGACGCGAGATTCAATACGATTTATTTCTGAATTGTCTACTCCGGCTGTAAAAAATTTGGCTGAGGAATTATGGGAAAGGCATGATGATTGATAAAAAATATCTTAGGATTATCAATGTAGTTTTTCTTTTGCTTCTTGTTATATTAGGAATAATTGGAATGAAGAAAGATAAATTTACAGCGATTCCGATGATTGTTATTGGAATTAGTGGTATCTGTGTTGAAGTGACTATAATCTCATGGAGGAAGAAATGAATCTCTACTTTAATGATTATTACTTCCTTAGCATTGTTTTCTTTGTTTTCGGTTGTTTTTTTGTTTTTAAAATGAATAGAGTATTAAGAATAAAAAGGAAAACAAAAATTCCGCTGATTATTATATATTTGATAGCTACATTGATCTGTTTCTTTTCCATAGTTTATTTAGTTTTTGGGTGAAGAAAAATAATTATACGTTTCAAAGGAAGAAGTGCAGGCCAAAACGAACTAAGCTGTGCTCATTTTATAAAAAGAAATAGGAGACTGTGTATGTTTTAATCCTGAACAAAAGCTACGGTTTCCATAAACAACTGGAATGGAACAGGGAGAGTACGGAAACCTACCTCTACGAGGCGTTGAGCTTTGACATTCTGGCGGAATACCGAGATACTGAGTATGAAGTGAACCGACGAAGCAGACACTTCTTCCCATCCTTCTCGAACAGATTCAAGCCCATAGCGGAGTACATAACAGCCAATGGACGGCACCTGTCGAGAAAGGAGTTTGCCGAAAGCAGCTGGGGACGCCTGCGCTGTAAAGACAAGGACTACTATCTGCAGGATGTACTGGGATCGGTAGTGGGATTAACCGACGAGCATGGACACCAGAAAGAGGAATACCGCTACGATGTGTGGGGTAAGGAGTACCACGAGAAAAATGGCCATCCCTATTCCGACATCTTCCCTACACATTACGGCTATAATGGTAAGCGGTTTGATCCGAAGGTTGGGCTGTATGATTACGGCTTCAGGGACTACAAGCCCGACATCAACAGATGGACGTCGATCGATCCGATACGATCGGGTAATAACTGGTACGCCTATGTGGGGAATGATCCGGTGAACTGGGTTGATCCGTTGGGGTTGTTGCCGGAGGTTCCGGGGGATGGGACGGTGTTTGAACCAGATGACGGACTATCAGTGGCTGAAAAAGATTTAGCCGCTTCAAGAGAATTAGCGAGATTAGAAACATTATATTCTGAACTTGAAGAAGCAGATAAAGATTTCGGTGAAGCTGCAGTCGGGATGTTTGTTGTTGCTCAATATGATCGAGCTTTTGATCAGTCAATAGTGTCTACAAATTTTGCTGAGGAACTAAGAGAACAGCTTATTAGTAATCAAAGAAGAGGTGAAAAGATTCGATCTGAGATTAATCGGATATTTGATAATTCAATTTATAAAGCATAGGAGCATATTGGAATGGGTGATTACCTAAGTATAATAATGGCCCTGATTCTGTTGACTGTGTTTGGGGTACCATTAATCTTTTTCTGTAAATATCTAATACTAAAAAATAGAATGAAATGGTTCTTAAAAAATGGAATAATAATTGACGCAAAAATCGTAAAGATAGAAAATGAACCATTTTTACGATATCCAACGAACTCAAGCCATATGTATAATACGACTGTTCATAGATTAATAGCGATAGCTGAAATTGGTAAAATCAAATATAGGTTTAGAAGTGAAAGACTGACTAAAAATGAACATCATTTTAAGCTCGGTGACCATGTACCTGTCCTTATAAAACCTGATAATCCACTTAAATATTTTTTTGACCCTTTGATCAATATAACACGAGAACAATAACATACTTGTTATGGTGTAGCTGCTAAGGATATCAAGGCACTCACACCGGAATGAAATTGCAGGTTTAATACGGGAGAACAATTTCTCACATAATCCTCCCTTTCGGGTGTTGACAGGATGCGTATTATGGATAAAAATAGGATTTAATATTTTAATGTCTATTTAGAGATATTAGTGAATTAACAATGAAAAGAACCCTGCAGAAGAATCTAATAATTGTAATTCTTTCCGTTCTCCTTATTCTGATCTGCGTATTCTGCGTCGGCATTTCCATGCTGATAACCTCACGCAACGAGAAATCCCTGTCGGATTTGCATGATGTACTCAAAAAGCAAGGCGACGTTCTCGATGAACAAAGGGACCTGATAAGCGACCAGCAGAAACTTCTGGATGACTACACACATGCTTTGACCTCCTTTGAGATGCCCACCGGAACCTATGTTCTCTCTACAGAAGAGCGGCGGCTTCTACTGCAAGGGATCAGGGAGGAGTTTGGTACACGTCTGGAAGGGATTGAACACAAGCTCGATACGGTGAATGCCCACGAAATCAGCCATTTTGAAGCGACCAGAAACGACCTGCATCACCTTGCAGAGGAAGGCACGGGACATTATCAGCAGCTTCACCGGCAGATAGAGCTGATGAATACCGATTTGAACGCCCATTTTGATGGGCTGACTTCTACAATTACAGCCACTGAGAGTCTTCCAGAGACCTTGTTGGCATCTGAATATCGGCAGTTCGGAGATACAAGCCGGGATGAGGGTGAATACGCCGATGCTGTCGAATACTACCGGAAGTCCGCCGGGTATCAGGAAACGAATGAGACCCTGCTCAGGTATGCGGAGTCCCTCTATCTGGCCGATCCGGCAGTACGAAAGGACGCTGAAATCATACAAAGCCTGCTGACCGTTCTGGAACGTGACCCGGTACACTCGGAGGCTTTGACACTGCTGGGAGATGTCTACCTTGAGCAGGGAAACCTCAACGACGCGGAAATGTATTACGAACGCCTGGTTCGTCTGGAACCGGAGAATGGTGCTGCGCGTAAACGCCTGGGCGAGATTTATCTGAAAATCAAAGAGTATGAAAAGGCGGTCGGGCATCTTTCAAGGGCAGGAGAGCTACTGCCCGACGATCCTGTGGTTCCCTGTGAATTGGGCGATGCATATTTTGAGCTTGGAGACTATGAAGCTGCAGAGAGCGCCTATTCACATGCGCTCTCGGTCAGGTATCCCTATCCCCCGGCGCTTATAGGTCGCGGCAACAGTCGCAGTGCGTTGGGCCTGCTCGACAAGGCAGTTGAAGATATTTCCGCTTACATAAGACTGCGCCCGCGGGATTTCCATGCCCTGGTGGAGCTTGGAGATGTGTATGAACGCATGGGTATGAATGCCGAGGCACTGAAATCCTGGGAAAAGGCTCGCGGTGTTCTTTCTCTCAACAGCGAAGAGGACATCCTGCGTTGGGGTGATGTAAGCCGCAGGCAGGCCCGTCTCTGTTTGTCCCACGGTGATTATCGGGGAACTCTGTTCTATGTGGAAAAAGGTCTCGAACTGACGCAGGACAGGGAACTGCTGGCGCTGGGGATGACCGCGGCGGACAAGATGGGCGATGAGGATTCTCACAGAAAGTACAGCCGCCGGATGGGGGCTCTCGAGGAGCAGGGGATGGCAGAATGAAGCGTCTATGGGTTGTACTGATCATGTTCGTGATTTTTTCCGCGGCTGGTTTTGCGGTGGAAACCGTTCTTGCTCCAATGGAAGTTGTAGGCCAGGCAGTTCCAGGGGAAGAACTGCCCAAGGGTGATTCCTTCTCGAAAACTGTGGTCAGGTACTTGAAGGTATTGGACAGATCGGGCGTCTTGCAGCCTTCGGTACACCCCTTGCCGAAGGGAGAGGACCATCCGCGTTCGATTCTTGACGCCTCCTCTTTTTCCGCTTATTACGGGCTGGATATGCTCGTTTTTGGGCGCTTGTCCTGTACTCCCGAGTACATCGACGGGTACCTACAGGTGTACGATGTACAGAATGGGGAGATTCGTCACCGGATTTACAGCCGCGATCAGGCCGGCAGGTATGAGCGTCTGGCGGAGGATCTGGCCGGAAAACTCTTTGAGTACCTGACCGAGGATTTGGGACTCGCTCCGGTTTACCCGTCTTACGAGGTCCGGCGAAATATCTGGGACCTGCGGGGACGGATTGGTTACTGGAGTCCCATGGGCTCCTGGCGGGACAATCTGTCGGGTATCTTATCATTGGAGGCGGCGGGGTTTCTGACTCCCGAGTATCCCCTTGGCGATTACGGCCCCTGGCTGTACGGGATGAGATTCGGTCTCTCCCTCGGATACGATGTCGGAGTCAGTACTCCGGGGCATGAGGAGTTTGTCTTTCACGGGATCCGGACAGGAATACCTGTGGAACTGACTCTTATGCGATACAGTGACAGCAGAAAGAGCTATTCCGTGGGGCTTACTCCCTTTTTTATGCTGGATGTGCTGGTTCAGGAGCGCCGCTATGAGGGAAGCTATACGACAAGTACCGCAGCGATTGGAATGAGTCTTTCGGGAACAGTCCGGTACTCTCTGAATGAAACCTCCGCGCTGGGACTCGGCCTTGAGTTTTCCTCTGTGTTCTACGATCCGCCGCGCTATGAGATCCGGCCGAGTCTGGTATATGAGTGCCGTTTTCCGGGCAGTAAGGAGAAAGTTGAATGATAAAAGGAATATGCACACTTGCGGGCCTCTTCTTTATTGTATGCGGAGTCGTTTCCTGCGGGACCGGCCTTATCTCCGATATGGGAAGGCTGGATGAAGATCCGGAGATTGCCAGTCCGGGTGTGGAATCTTTTACGGTACCGAACCTGATAAGCGTTACCTGGAATGAAGATGAAGCCGCGGATGAGTACCTGCTGCGCCGTGCGGCGGGAGAGAACAATCCCCTGAACTGGGTCGACGTGTACAGGGGCAGTGATCTCAGCTGGCAGGATAATGGTGTTGGCAATGAGCGTTTGAATCTGTATCAGCTATATAAAATACGGGGGTCTGTTCTCTTCGGCCCCTCGGAGTCGGTGCTCGGGGTTGGGAGTGATATCTGCCGGGACCCCCATGAACCAAACGACTCGATCGCCACTGCCACAGTGCTGGAATCCGATCTGGAGTCGAACCTGTGGTATTTTGTCGCTACAAACGGCAAAGAGAGCCGGGACTTCGACTGGTATGCAGTCAGCCTGCCGCCGCGGCGCCAGGCGGTTATTGTTGTTACGGATAATACGAATACCAGTTCCACCTATAATTACATGAGCTGGTCGACTCCGTCAAAAAGTGAAGCAGATATCGTCAGCGGCGAATCACTTTCAATCCAGAATCATGAATATGAAGCTGCGGTTGTGTACTTCCGTGTTTCTCCGAACGAACAGACCTTTCTGTCTCAGCTATCCGGATACGGAGGGATGGTAATCTCGTATACAGTGAGTCTGGATCAGATAACGAATTTCAATAATGAGTAAGTAAAACCCGGAGTAGAAAAGTGGCAGATGTAAAAGGGTGGTGTATTTTTATTGCGTTTGCGGTCCTGTTTTCGGGATGCCAGTTTATCGATACCTCGAAACCGACGGGATGGGACGGAAATCTCGGCGGAGACGGGGTACAGGTGGATTCGACACTCTTCTCGGAGGACGAAACCGCCGGGGAAATTATCTTCGAGACCAACGATGAGCAGTATTCCGACCCGTACGGAAGCAGTTTCTGGTATCCCGTGGAGAATTCCGACCAGCAGCCTTTTACTGAATGGACAGTGAGTGCGGCAAAATCGAGTGGAAACCGAAACGCCGGTTTCGGGATCGTTTTCTGTCACAGCGTGGATGAAGACTCCGGCGAAGAGCGAATGCTGAGCGTCATGATTCGGACCGACAGGTATTACCAGATAGCGTCAATCATCGGAACCGAGTATGCGCCGAATACAAGCTGGACCCAGAGTTCCGCAATCTACGGGACCGGTCTTTTTAATGAACTAAGGGTACAGAGAGCCTCGGACGGTATTTTTACCCTGTATATAAATGATCAGGAGATTACTGATTTCGAGTATTCAGGATTCAGCGGAGGAAGCCAGGGATATCTGGTGGTTGTTTCTCCCCTGGAGGATTTTCCCGATGTGCCGGTGAATGTCTCGTTTAAAACCGAATAGGAAAAGAAGATGAAAAATGTCGTAGTACGAAGTTTGACGCTTTTTGTTATCTACAGCCTGGTTCTTGCACCCTTGCCGTTGTTCAGTGAAACACCCCGGGATGCCCTGTTGCGCGGGCTGCCGACGTATGAAAAAGACCCGGACAGTGCATACTCCGCCGAGATAGGAGGCGCCGGGGGAGTTATCTCCTTCGATGGCGTTACGGTAGACGTGCCCGCCGGTGCGGTGGACGACACCGTTGAAATAACGGTGATCAAGCTCGGCGGAACAGCTCCGATAGGCGGAGGGCGTCAGAATGTTACCAAGGGGGCGGCGGCGTACCGCTTTCTTCCTGACGGGCAACAATTCCAAAAGCCCGTGAGTATAAGCATTCCCTATGATCCTGAAATGAATAAATCCGAAGCCGCGTTGAGCAATCTTTTTACCTATTTTTTCAATGAAGATAAACAAAGATGGGAACGTCTGGAGCGAGTTTCCCTGAATAATGAGGCGAGTACGGTAACGAGTCTGAGCACCCATTTTACCGACATGATCAATTCCACCTTAACACTGCCCGAGAGTCCTGATCCTGTGGAGTTCGACCTGAACTCGATAAAGAATCTGGAAGCGGCGAATCCTGATGCAGGAGTCCCCGGGCTGGAGGGACTGGAGGGGAGCTGGTCCGGCTCAGCCTCCTTTTCCATCCCCCTGCGGCTTCCCCCGGGACGGGGAAAGGCCTCCCCTCAGGTATCCCTGCGCTACGACAGCGGGCGATCTGCGGGGGTGATGGGTGCAGGTTTCTCCCTGCCTGTTAGCACAATTGATACGGATACGCGTTTCGGTCTGCCGGAATACGACGGAAAGGATACCTATCTGCTGGACGGCGAGGAACTGGTAAACATTACTCCCGACTCATCCTCGGGGTCGGTCTACAGGCAGCGGAAAGAGGGGCGATTCGCCCGGATAGAACGCTTTCGTTCTACTTCTGCGGGTACAGATTATTGGAAAGTAACGGACAGGGACGGGACCGTTCGTTACTACGGTAACCACGCGGCTGTAAGCGACGGCGCAGAACAGTCTGCACCCTGGCTTGGTCCCGACAGAACGAACGGAATGCAGGTCTATCGCTGGTATTTGTCGAGGATTGTCGATATGGACGGAAATACCGTCGACTACCGCTATACCTACGATGAAAGCGACAAGAATCTGTATCTGAAGAGCATATCCTGGTCAGGGATAAATGGCAATGATGCCGATGAGAGCGGTTATTATCGGATCGATTTCGGGTACAACGAGGCGGGACACCTGGAACCGACGGAGGAAAGTACGCGCTTAGGCTATTCGGTCGAGAGTAGCGGTGTGCACAGCTGGACGGGAGAGTTCGCGTCGAGTCTGAGCGGGGGCGAGCGGCAGGATGTCCGCAGCGACGGGCGCGGAAGGTTTATCTGCAAGACCTCGAAGCGCCTGGACCGGATAGGGATATCCGCGGGGGAACAGGGGAATCGAACAGAGAAGCGCTCTTATGAGTTCTATTACCGGATGGACGATTTCGGGCGGACGATTCTGGACCGGTACGAGGAATGGGCCCCGGGAGCTGCTGATGCGCTCTATTCCTTCGGCTTTGACTATTACGGTCTGGAAAAAGATATTGATGAGCTCCCCCAGGGCTTCGGGCCTGAGGAGATCTGGAGTGTAGGGTCGGGGGCGCAGGAGAAGGACCTTTCCAATTCCAGGTCCGTATCCGCCGGGGCCAACCTGTATACCGGCCTTGAAATATTCATAAAGATTCCGTTTGTCGGAAAAAAGACCCTGGTCTCTCTGGGTGTGCGGGGAGGGAGCTCCGGCGGTTCGAGCGTATCCCTGACGGATGTGGCCGATATTGATGGAGACGGCATCCCTGAACTGATCTGGAAAAGCGGAAACGATGTAAACGGCTACGCAGCGGACCCGGAGCTCTACGGCTGGGCAGGCTCCGCGGTCTCTCTTGACGGATTTAACGGTCCCCTGTCGAAAACCTCGAACTCCTCCGCCTCCCTGGGGCTCTCGATGAAAATAGGCCCGGTGTCGGGAGGCAAGACGAAACAGTGGAACTGGGCCGATGGAAAGCGTTCAATCATGGATGTCAACGGCGACGGATTCATCGATGTGGTGGAGAAGGGCACAGCCTTGTACGGTCTGAACCGGGGGGATGGTACCATCGACTGGACCGCGGGCTGGGTCGGAGGGGCCGACCCTGACCGCGCAGAATCGTATACGGAAGATGAATTAAAGGAGTTCGACGGGACATATTACCGGAAGGACCCCTTCCGCAGGTGGGACGCCTATCGCTCGGGAAGGGTACTGGTTAGCGACGAGGTCGGCTACAACCCGAATGCACAGATATCCTCCGATGGTGCGGTTGCGGAGATCCGGGCCCCGGAGCGCGGGAGCAACGCGGCGCTGACAGAGCTTGCTATAAGCGAGGATTCTCCACAGAACGGACGAAGCGATGCCGAGTATGAGCTCAGCCGCGGGGATTCCCTCTTTTTCCGCCTGAATCCGAACAAGGACGAGCGCGGAGATATCGTGGACTGGAGTACACGCATCCGCTACCGGGATATTCAGTACTTTGAGGATATGGAGGATTCCCCCGTACTCTGTTTGCCTGCACAAGTAAGCAGAAGCATGTACGAGGACGGCCTTGAGGATTTTTATACCCCCCACAGGCATGAAACAGAAAGCGACGGACATACAAGCCATTACTACACCTACGACCGGAACAGTGACTGGATTTCCGTGCTGACCCAGGGGAATATTAGTACATTGTTGTCGAAGGGCTTTTTTGTCCCGCGCCTGATCCCGGCGAATACCTTTTATTCAATTTATAACAGCCTAAGTGAAATCCATAAAAAGCAATTCTATTTCTGCTACTACCATGAACCGGCAGGAGACCGGTATCGGCTTGTTGAGGCAAAAAGGACTGTAGCCTTTAGCTGCCTGGAGAGCATCCTGAACTCGAATGCAGGCTTGCGGGCACAGCTTTCCGGCTATACCTTCCCGGATGGCGATGAGGTTTTTCCGGTCCCTGATGAAAACCAGAGGGTGTACAGCTACAGTACGGCGGCACCGCCGGTATCGGTTGAGCCGATACTCTGCAGAGCCATCGAGCCGGAAACGGCCCTGGGAGGAACAGAAAGCGACGGTACTATCCTGCTTGACCGTATGGGCAATGAGGCGGGCGATAGCTACCGTGTCTATCTTGAACCCGACGGAGAGGATTCGTACGCCCTGGTGGATGAGAGCGACAGCGAAGATGGAACGGCCTACCGGACAACGGAGATTTCATCCTCCGATACGCTAATCCGTGTCCGCTACGAGCGGGACGGGGTTCGGCATACCTATGCGCTTACACAGCCGTCGTATCGGCTGGAACAGGTGCCGGGCGAGCTGTTCCGCCCGGCAGTGGAGGAGTACTTCAGCGATTGCCGCACAGGCGTACCCGATCCGGCACGCTTGTCTGCAGGACAGCATGCGGCATTCCAAGCCCAGGCAGCCCTGGCCGAAATCTCCATACCGGAAGACGCGTATCTGCTGGTCATCCATAACGAAGGGACGGTGGACGAGTACAGTCTCTATGAGCTGAGTGAGGAACTTTCTGCCGAAGACCAGGCCGCGGTCTACAGCGTATGGGCATCCTTCGATGCTGTGGAATCCAATAACGGTACGACGAGCCTCTTTTTCAGTTTTCTGAACACAGACGGCGAAGAAGCGCTGTGGCCGAGGCTCCTGACTGCGGAGGAAGCGGGCGCATTGTGCGGCAGCCAGGACATTTCAGAAAGCCTGTTTACTCCCGTCAGCCTTCTGGACGGCAGCACCGTCTACACGGTTGCCGATAATCTGGATGGAGATCAAGAGAACCGGCTGACTGAGGCCCTCCGTTCCTATCGGATATACGCCGAACTGTTTCCGTTTTACAACCTGGATGAGTCTGATGATATGTACAGTCTTGATGATGAAACGGACCCGGAGTATTTCGAATTAATAGAAGAGCTCTTCCGGACGGCGGAATTACGGGTAATGACGCGGCTCGCGCGGAGCCTGACCTACTCCTCGAACGGTGTGTTTCCTGTACGGGGATCGGTGGAAGCCCGTACGGGCGATGAAATCTCTGTCAGCAGGAATGAAGAGCAGGCCGCAGGAGGCTGGGAAGAGAGCGGGGTCGTCAATATTCCGCGCTTTGATGGTGAGGGGGATACCGTCCTTGTTCCAGGCTATGTGCATGTTTTCGACAGCCGCTACGATTTTGCGGCAGAGAGCATAATTGCGGAAGACGAAAATGAGTACGATTTTGTCGATACGAAAATTGAGGATAATGAGACGACCCTGGAGAGCCTTTACGGGGCAAATATACCCAGGGAGTATCTTGAAGGCGGTGTGTACGGCTGGTATTACGGCGCGTGGAGCGGATTTTATGCATGGAACAGTGATTGGCTGGGAGACGCACCGAATTATAGCGGGCAGCACAACACGGGAGTAACCCCCCCGCCGTATTATACACAGCTGAATCCGAATCCTCCGACTGCAGATACCGCAGACAGCCATCTGCATACCTGGGGACGGCAGGAACTTGTCATGAGCGACGATACCTGGATTGGTTCGGTGGATGTAATTACAGACACGAGTATCGATGATAATGGCAACCCGGTGTATACACCGTATCAGTTTTCTGTCGCCCTTACGGGAGAAACCATGTGGCCCACCCGCAGCGGAGGCGATTATTACTGGACGATTCCGAATATAACTCTTGACGAGGAGGGCAGTAGCGGTCCTTCGCAATCCCTCTCTTTTATTAGTACCAGCCGCGGAAAATCTACGGACATAAACGGCGAAGTCTCCTTCGGAATGGGAGCCAGCGGAGGCTCCAACCGCGGAAATACCCAGCAGTACGAAGGCTTCATGGATATCAATGGTGACCGTTTCCCGGATCTTGTACGCTTCGACAAACAGGGGAAGGGCGGCAGTTTTACCTATTGGCCGGGAACTGGGTACGGCTTTGGTGCCGCAGAACGGGGAAACAAGGTAATAGATTACATTACCCGGAATTCCAATGACGGACTAACCTTCGGCGCGAGCATCGGCAGCTCTTCCGGCGGCGGAATCTACGAGGCCGACGGGGAGGGGTTTATACAGGAGTTCAAAACGAACGTTCAGGATGCCACGGCTGAACCAAATTTATCTGCAGGAATAAATGTATCCGCCGCCGAAAGCATCCAGAACATGGGACTACTGGATATAAACGGCGACGGTCTGCCGGACCAGGTGACCGGATCATCAGATCTGAACGCTTACCTGAACGCCGGCGGGACCTTTGTCGGCACCGCCGGTTTCTCCGGACCGGCCATAACGAAAAAGGTTGCCGCCAGCGCGGGGGGTGTCTTGTCAGGGGAGACCCAGGGGATCTCCTACTCCCATACCGGGTCCTTCGGCGGAACCTTTTCCCTCTCTGGCGGAGTGAATGTCGGAGCGGCCTCCGCGACGCTCGGGTCTTCGTTCAGCTACGGCGGATCGACAAAAAAGGTAAACGGGCGTCTGATGGACATAAACGGGGACGGCTTACCCGATTATGTGGTCAAGGACAACAACGAAGGCTTCTTCCGGGTACGGGTGAACACGGGCAGCGGCTTTAGCCCCTCGGAAATCCGCCTGTATCGCCCCGGCTGGGGAACCGGTATGGATTTAAATGCCGACCTGGAAAGTGACCTGAGGCAGATAGCGAATAACCTGAGCTTTCCCGGCTCGGCGGCGGGAG
>NZ_MWQY01000040.1 GCF_002087085.1 Marispirochaeta aestuarii
ACCCTCACTCCCAAAATAGTAAAGGAGCTGACTAAGATTCTTCTTAGACAGCCCCTTTTACGTCAGCGAGCGAAGGGAATCCTCTCCGGTCGTCGTCATCGTGACGACTCCCTTCGAGCCGCCGCGTTCGCTGGCGCGCGGCATCGTGCCGCGCTTCCGGGCCTGTGCGGCCCGCGCTCACTTGTTTCGATTCCCTTCTCTATATAGTAAAAAGCCTCCCTGCCGGGAGGCTTTTTACGTCAGCGAGCGAAGGGAATCGAACCCTCGTCACAAGCTTGGGAAGCTTGGGTAATACCATTATACGACGCTCGCATTTACATGTGCAGTATACTTATCCGTGTTGTACTTGGTCAAGACAGATTCTGCCTGATAAGCACTTGCCTTGATCAAGCAGACATGTTTCTGCTACACATGAAGCGCGGACGTTTCCGCTGGAAGGTATGTATGCCGGAAAAAAAGACTATTATAGAAAACAAAGGTAAAAAGATTGTCTCTTCCGGACTGGTACGACGGGGATTCCTGGTCGGCGTTTCAGCCAATATTCTTGGTCAGGGATATGTCCTCGAATCAGGTGAAACCCTGATCGGCAGGGATTCTTCCTGCAGGATTCGTATTAACGACAAACAGATCAGCGGAATCCATTGCCGGATCAACTCGTCATCCCAGGGTATAATCATCGAGGATCTGGACTCGTCCAACGGCACCTATCTTAATCGTAAAAAGATCAAAAAGCCCATGCCAATCAACTACGGTGACAGAATAGTGATCGGGGAATCGATCCTTCGCTTTCTGTTTGAAGAGGAACTTTGAATTCCTCCATTTTCTGACTCAACCGAATACGCTGCGAAGCCACTTATACAGCGCCTCTTCTTCCAGAGGTTTTGAGAAAAACCATCCCTGGGCCTCATCGCAGCCCAGGTCCCGCAGGGCACGGTACTGGTCCCCTGTTTCAACACCTTCGGCAGTAACCATCATCCCGAGATTTCTGCCAAGACCGAGAATAATGCGGGCGATACTGTCGTCCTGCTCCATTTCCAGGATAAAACTCCTGTCTATCTTGAGCCTGCCCGCGGGAATATACTTGAGAATGCTCAAGGATGAGAAACCTGTTCCGAAATCATCTATGGCAATATTTACCCCGATCTCCCTGATCTTCAGCAGCAGATCCCGTGTTTTTTTGGGATCATCGGCCGCTATGGATTCGGTTATCTCCAGCTCAATCTTATCCGGAGGTACATTGTAATCCTGAAGAATCCGTTCAAGAACCTGGACGAAGTCTGCTTCCTGCAGCTGGAGCTGAGAAACGTTTATGGACATAACCAGCGAGGTGTATCCCTGTTCGCGAAGCCGGGACAGCTGCCAGCAGGCACTCCTGAGAACATGGTTCCCGATAATGACCATCAATCCTGACTGTTCCGCCAGGGGAATAAAGTAATCCGGAGAAATATAATCTCCCTCCTCGTTCTGCCATCGCAGAAGGGCCTCAAGACCGTCCGGTTTTCCCGTATCAAGACTGATTTTCGGCTGGTAGACCAGAAAGAATTTCTGAGCCTCTATGGCGCTGCGGATTCCCCGCAGCAGCCGGATCCTGTCCCGCATGATACCGCCCATTTCATCTGAGAAATAGACAGCCGACCCGCGTTTGGTGTGCTTTGCCGGTTTAAGGGCAAGATTGGCGTTTTTCAGCACCTCCGGATCCGCTGGCTTTCCCCTTTCCAGAGCCACAAGACCGATGGTGGCAGAAAGTCTCAGTTCGTTCCCCTGAATGGGAAAAGGGTTGTCAAAAAGGGCGAGCAGTTTGACGGCATTGACCTCCGAGGCAGGTCCCAGCAAACCGAAAGTGTCGCTGTTTATCCTTGATATAACGCTTTCATTCAGATTATTCCGAAGAGTACGGTAGACCTCCTTCAGGACTGCGTCACCAAACTCATGCCCCAGGGTATCGTTTATTGATGAGAAGTCGTCGATATCAATGACGGCGAAGCATCGGTCTCCGCTGATTACAGGGGATTCTGTAATGAGCTCCAGCATCTTGTTGAGATTCGGAATACGCAGCAATGGATCGAGATACGCCTGGTCCCGCAGACGTTCGTACAGTACAACATTGTCAAAGCCCACGGCCATATTGGAACCAAAGACCTCCAGCAGGTGTCTGTTATTCTCTTCAATACGCTCACCCGTCTCCACGAAGGCTACGAGCTCACCCCCATTTTCTGTGGAAAAATAGAGAGCCAGTCCCTCGTCGTACAAATTACACCTCTCTCAGACAGCGTTCTATCGCCCCCCTGATGGCCTGATTGTCAAGATTCGTCAACGGCTGCTCGATAAGGCTGCTGTAACGGCCGGCTGCGGCTATTATGCGGGGAGACCCCTTATCTTCCGGCCCTCCCGTCTGGGCACAGATGAGCCCCTCGGGTTCGATGTTCAACAGAGCGCAGAGCTGTTCCACAACCCCGGCGGCAAAAAGTTCGAGCCCCCGTTTCTGATTGAGTTCCGTACTTGCCTTGACGACCATTTCCAGACCGGAACGCATCTCGTCAATCTTCTTCATTTGATTATAGGAACGGATTGCAGTGGTCAGACTTGTATACAGCCTTGTGCGGGTCAGCTCCGATTTTGTCTTGTAGTCATTTATGTCGAAGTGACGGATTGTGTCCAGTTCGGGAGCATAACCCGGCTGACCGGTCCGCAGTATAATCCGCAGGCTCTGAGAGCCGGGTAATTTCCGAATTTGCCTGATTACTGCAAGCCCGGCATCCTCGGTTTCCATAACTACATCCAGGATCGCAACTGCAATATCCCTGGTATCGGTAATGAGCTTAAGAGCTTCCCCGGCACTGTAGGCGTGGATAAGCCGAATGGGACGATCCTCGATAATGAGTCCCCGAAGGGCAAAGTCTGTAGCCTTATGCACGTCGGGATCATCATCAACCACAAGGACCTTCCAGCTCTTTCGGGATTTTACCTCCAATCCTGTTTCGACGGAATCTTCCAATATCGAAAGATATTCATTCTCGTTATTATCGATTACATTCACACTGTCCACCAGACAACCAGTTATTCAGTACTCATTACTAGTATTGGAAATTAATTTCTCCAATGCAAATTTTTCTGTTCAGGCCTCATCGGGAGCCTTAACAGGTAATGAGATGTTCACGCTGGTTCCCTGTCCGGGTTCACTTATTACCCGGATCGATCCCCCCAGGATTCCGGTCACCAGGGAATAGACAATATGAAGCCCGAGACCGGATCCCCCCTTTCCGAGTTTTGTGGTGAAAAAGGGATCAAAGATTTGGGGAAGAACCTCAGGTTCAATCCCGCAGCCGTTGTCGACGACCGCAAGCTTCACATACCCGTCCGTGCCCATATGGGCGGAAAAACGGATTTCACCCTCCGGGGAATCTTCGAAGGCGTGGACCAGCGCGTTATTCACCAGATTCATCAGTACCTGGGATAAGGGGCCGGGGTAACTGTTCATCCTGATCTCAGGATCCACATCAAGGGTCAGTGAGACGGTGCTTCGTTTGAACAGAGGGCTGAGGGTGAGCCGCAGCTCATTTGCTATCTCGGTGAGCATGAAGGGACGTCGCTGATGACTCGACTGGTCCACCGCCACCTGTTTGAAGCTCTTGATCATCTCGGCCGCCCGGAGCAGGTTCCGCTCCATTATCTCCGAGGACTCCTGCAAATCCTGAAGAAACCTGTCCAGCTCGGAGCGCTTGAGCCCTTCGGCCAGAAATTCGTTAAAACGCGGCCCCATATCCCGCATGGTGCTGGCCACCATAAGCGCATTTCCGATCGGCGTATTCAGCTCATGAGCCACTCCAGCGACAAGGGCTCCAAGGCCCGCCAGCTTCTCCGACCGTATCAGCCCCTCATGAGTCAGCTCCAGTGTAGAAAGGGCATCCGCCAGTTCCCTGGTCCGCTCCCGCACCCTGTCCTCAAGCTCAGCGTTGAGTCTTTCAAGCTCCGCCTGAACCCGCCGTTCCTCTGTTACATCGTAGAAACTGACTACAATCTCCGAGCCGATCATTGCTCCGCCGAATATCAGGTTTCGCCGTTCGCCGCTTTTCGTTGCGACCAACAGCTCCGTGGGACGCAACTCTCCTCCCTTTTCCCTTATCCGCCTGATCCCGGCTCCCCACATGGTTTTTGCTCTCTCACGGTCTTCAGGATCGGGATAAGCCAGGGGCCACCAATGATCCAGGTCTGGCAGCTCATCCAGGGTATAGCCAAAAAGATTTCGGTGCCATCTGTTATGGGCTACAATGCCCCATCCAGAGATAAAAGAGCAAGGGCCACAGGAGCCAGCTCAAAGAGCCGGCGGAAACGCTGTTCGCTCTCCTCCAGGGCCCGCTCCGCTTCTATGCTGCGGGTTACATCCCGGAATACGGAGACGTAGCGTTTTACCTCTTTACCCTCGGACAGACGCACCGTTTTCGCCGGGTTCAGGGAGATCTCTGCGGTAAAAACAGTGCCGTCGGACCTGAGATGCTGCCACAGAAAATGCCTGGCCCTGCCCGCCATGGCATCCGCCATCAATTCCCGGGAATACTCGATGGATTTCCGTCCGTTTTTCTGATATTCCGGGGAGAGGGTTCCCGGATGCCGTCCTACAAGATCATCACGGGACAGACCATAGAGAAGACAAACCGCAGGATTGCACTCGATAATTATTTCATCTTCTATCAGGAGCATACCGTCGTTGGCATGCTCCACCATCTCTCGAAAAACAAGCAGCTCTTCGTCATGTTTCTGCAGGGACATGCATTAAGCCTAGGCAGGCCCCAGGCAGAAGTCAAGGAAAGTCCTCAGTAATCGTATTCCCGGGCTTCGCCGCGGACCTCAAAGACCGCACTGAGAGGTTCGATCCCGGTGAGTACGATGCTCCTTCTGTCCGGCTGACTGCCTCCGATGTAGACCTGGAACTTGCCCGGTTCCAGGATCCGCCGTCCCTCGTCATCGATCATGGTCATGAGGCGGGGAGCAAGGGTAAAGCTGACCTCCGATTCTTCGCCGGGTTTCAACTTCAGCTTGCGAACTCCTTTCAATTCCCACCGGGGGACACGGGTACCCGCCTCGAGGTCCCGGAGGTACAGCTGTACTGTTTCGCCGGACTCAAAGCTGCCGGTATTTTTTACCCGGACCCGGCACTCCAGCCGGTCGCCGACTTCGATGGCATCCTTCTCCAAGGTCAAAGCACTGTATTCAAAGCTGGAGTAACTCAAACCATAGCCGAAGGGATACAGGGCCTCCCCCGTCATATACCGATAGGTACGGTTAATCATGGAATAGTCCCGGAAGTCAGGCAGATCTTCAGTGGAACGATAGAAGGTAACCGGGAGTCTTCCCGAGGGGCTGTAATCACCGAAGATCATCGATGCTATGGCTTGTCCCCCCTCCGCTCCGGGGTACCAGCCGAGGAGAATTGCAGGTACCTGCTCATCAGCCCAGGTAAGGGCCAGAGCACTGCCGGTCAGGAGCACCAGGATAACCGGTTTTCCTGTGGAACAGACGGCCTCCAAAAGCTCCTGCTGTTGTCCGGGGAGTTTCAGGTCCTTCTTGTCACCCCGGGGAATCTCCTCCGCTCCGCCGGGACCTGCCGCTTCACCCTCGATAATGTGGATCTCTTCCCCTTCTATGGTGGGATCCAGCCCGAGGCAGACCACTGCGACGTCCGCTCTTTGAGCCGCCGCCACAGCCTCGGCAAGGCGGTCCTTCGGTTCCGCCCGCTTTTCTATTCTGTTGGCGTAGAGATGGCAGCCTTCGGCATAATAGACCCGGGTATCCGGCTCAACCGCCTGCTGGATACCCCGCAGCACGGTGACCATGTGCGACGGGGTACCGCAGTAATTGGCCTTCATAGCCTCTTCATTGTCGGCGTTGGGACCGATAACGGCGATGGATTTAATACTCTTCCTGTCCAGGGGCAGCAGCTTCTTCTCGTTTTTCAGGAGAACCAGAGACTGTCCGGATACCTCCAGGGCAAAGTCCCTGTGTTCCCGGCAGTCATTCACCTCATAGGGAGTGGAAGCAAAGGGGACATGACCGGGATCATCGAACATTCCCAGCTTCATGCGGGTTAGCATCAGGCGGGTTACCGCCCGGTCGATCGCCTCTTCCGGGACCAGGCCTTCCTTACAGGCGTCCATAAGATGCATGTACATGTGTCCGCAGTTAAGGTCGCAGCCGTTGTTCATGGCAAGGGCGATGGATTCGGAGGGAGTCTTTGTAATCTTGTGGTCCTCATGAAAGTCCTTTATGGCCCAGCAATCGGATACTACATGGCCCTTGAAGCCCCACTCCTCCCGCAGGATTTTCTGCAGCAGGGTCGGGCTTCCGCAGCAGGGCTCGCCGTTCGTCCTGTTGTAGGCGCCCATAACAGATTCCACCCCAGCCTCCTTTACAGCATCCCGGAAGGCCGGAAGGTAGGTCTCCCGTATGTCCTTGGGAGATGCCACCGCATTGAAACTGTGCCGTTCAGCCTCGGGTCCGCTGTGAACGGCGAAATGTTTTGCACAGGCTGCACTCTTGAGGTACTTTTTATCCGCACCCTGGAGTCCCCGGATAAAGGCTACACCGAGCCTGCCGGTCAGATAGGGGTCCTCCCCGTAGGTCTCATGCCCCCGGCCCCATCGTGGATCCCGGAAAATATTGATGTTGGGAGACCAGAAGGTCAGCCCCTTGTAGATACCATGATCATTCTGGCGCTGAAACTCATGATACTTGGCCCTCCCTTCGGTGGAGATTACATCGGCGACCCGGAAGAGCAGCTCTTCGTCAAATGTAGACGCCATGGCTATGGCCTGGGGAAACATGGTAGCCACCCCGGCCCGGGCGACCCCATGAAGGGCCTCGTTCCACCAGTTGTAGGCGGGGATTTCCAGCCGGGGGATTGCGGGAGAATTGTAGCGGGTCTGAGAGGCCTTTTCTTCCAGGGTCATTCTGGAAACAAGATCACGGGCACGCTCCTCGAAACTCAGGGATTCATCTTTGTAAGCCGGTTTTTCTTTCATAATTTCATCCTTTATCTTATATATGTACGCTGACTATAAATTTAAAAGATTTTAACATGAAATTCCGGTAATGGAACAATAATTCATAAGCGCCCCTCAATCCGTATAGAGAAGCGGAATACATAAGCCCGGATACTGCGGGAAGAACAGAAGTCCCAAAACCTTGCCGGGTCCAGGTGAAAAGCTTTCAATTTTCAATATATTGGGGGAAAACAGCCCTCACGTTTTTCTTGACAAAGCAGTATCCAGGGATTACCGTATGATCAATCGGGCGATTAACTCAGTGGGAGAGTGCTACCTTCACACGGTAGAAGTCACTGGTTCAAATCCAGTATCGCCCAGTCTGTCTTCCGGGGAAGACCATTCCTGCAAGCTGGGCGCACTTCGTGCTATCCAGTATCGCCCAGTCTGTCTTCCA
>NZ_MWQY01000041.1 GCF_002087085.1 Marispirochaeta aestuarii
AGGATTGTAGGGTATACAGCTATCCGGTATAAGGTGGGGTTTAATTGACGGTTACCAATTGATCGATTCGGTGGAGTGTAGTATGGCTCTTTTCATGTTTCTGAAATCTTGTTATACTTGTAATACATGGAGGTGGGAATGCTTGCGGTAAGACTTGATCCTGACATGGAAGAAAAGCTCAACAAGCTTTCAAAAGAAACGGGAAGGAGCAAAAGCTTTTACGTGAAACAGGCATTAGAAAACTATCTAGAAGATAGAGAAGATTATTTGCTTGCGCTTTCAGTCCTGGAAAAGAAAGAACCACGGAAATCGATCAAGGAAGTGAGAAAAGAGCTTGGCTTGGACGATTGATTTTTCTGGTACAGCAGAGAGGCAATTAAAGAAATTAGATCGGCAATGGCAGCGAGCCATCTTGGATTATTTGGAAGATGAGATAGCCCCTCTCGATAATCCACGGCAACGGGGAAAAGCTCTTGTCGGCGATAAAAAAGGCTTGTGGCGCTATAGAATTAATGATTATCGAGTTATCTGCCAAATACTGGATACAGAACTGGTAATATTAGCTTTAGCAATCGCACATCGTAAAGATGTGTATAAGTAATTACCGATCCTTGAAAAAGTAGAGACGGAAAACTTAGGAGGACGGGCCGTTTGGCCCGTCCTTCATAATACCGCTGATTCGCGCGGATTATAGAAAAGTACCCCATTAACGGGGCTGGCCCCGGGTATTAACCAACCGTTTGTAGTAGAGCGACGGAGCATTAAAGTTGAACAGATACCCGACCTGTAAGCTTGAGAGCTTAAGGTAGTTGTAAAGCTGAGATTCCATACCGGAAGTAACCTGCGAGACAGCTTTAAGCTCGATGAGGATAGCATTGTTTACCACCATATCGGCCCGGAACGTACCGACGGACTCTCCGCGATAAAAGACGGGGAAGGCCGCCTGCTGTACTACGGAAAGCCCCTGGGCCTGGAGCTCCAGCATGTACGCCCGCTGATAAACCTTTTCGAGCAAGCCTTCGCCCAACGCGGAGTGCACCTTGAACGCAGCCCCTAAAACCTTGTTTGACAGTTCCTTGTGAATGAACCCTGACATACAGAACCTCCTGTTTTTCTTAACAAACACCTGTCAAGCGAGGAGCAGTCACAGGGCGAAGAGCGATAGCGTCCCTTGACGGCGACGAGCGGGGGGTACAATGAAAAAGACAGGAGAATACCGCAGATTCGCGCAGATTTCATGATTCGTACGGATTTTACAGTGAAATCTTTCGATTTGGGAACATTTTTCCTATTTCATCCACCCAAAATAATGATATCTAGTAATTTTAATGGGCAACTTAAGGACCTTGAACTTGAAATAGAATCCGATATTCCGATAGCTTCCAAGTATAGGATTAATATTTATCGTTCAGATAATGAGAAAGGAAAAATGAATTCTGTTAAAAGAGTAGTGTCTATCTGTTTGCATGGAGACAAAAGAAAAATTTACTTGGGTAATCTCAACAAACTAAACATAGGACAAAATAATATGGATTTAGTAACGATTGATTTATATGAGCCAATAATACCAAATTATTATATGATCAAAACTTTGGCACTTAGCGACAATGATACCATTCTTGCATCATCTTCCGTAGAATTTATTGAGATCACCGAATGAGAAAGTTGAGCCGCGCCGTTTTAAAAAAACCGGCGTCAGTTCCAACGATTTGTTCGGGGCTCGTAGAGAAGTTTTGATGAGTATAAACAAGAACCGGCATGAAGGAAAAAAAGTAACTGAAAAAGTGTGATCATTGAAAAATCAGAGAAGGAAGAAATTTCATGAGGACGGGCCGTTCGGCCCGTCCTTCATAATACCGCTGATTCGCGCAGTTTTCAGGCAGATTCGCGCGGATTATAGAAGAGTACCCCATTAACGGGGCCCGCCCCGGGTATTAACCAGCCGCTTGTAATAAAACAAGATAAATTAATTACGACGCTTTCTGAATACTTAGCTTTAAACCAAGCGCAAGAAGAACAGCATTTAAGGTACGGATAGTGGGATTGCCTGTTTCTGATAAAGAACGATAAAGGTGCTGACGATTTAATTCAGTTTTTTCAGCGAGAATAGTCATGCCGCCTTGAGCATCGACAACTGTACGTATGGCCTTAAGAAAAGCAGACAGATTGCCATCGTGTTCATATTCTTCTAATGCTGCTTCCAGGTAGAGCGAAGATTCGTTTGAGTCTTTTACAACATCTTTGACAAAGTTCCTATATTCTCGCATCCTAATTCTCCCTTCTGTAAATATCCCAATACTGGCGTGCCTTCTTGATGTCCCTGTTCTGTGTACTTTTTGACCCGCCTGCAAGCAGCAGGATAAGGCTTTTCTCTTCCATCCCAAAATAAACACGGT
This sequence comes from Marispirochaeta aestuarii, assembly GCF_002087085.1. Taxonomy (NCBI): domain Bacteria; kingdom Pseudomonadati; phylum Spirochaetota; class Spirochaetia; order Spirochaetales; family Spirochaetaceae; genus Marispirochaeta; species Marispirochaeta aestuarii. The sequence continues at coordinate 2,397 of NZ_MWQY01000041.1, forward strand.
ATCCAGGTCCGAAGGTAAACCGCAATTCAAAGAGATTATCGCCAAGCGATTTATAATTGCCCAGATTTCCTTGTTCAACTCGATCCAAACGAGTGAAGATACGTGCACGATCGGTTCCAGCAATACTGGAAACCCACTCAGCAAAAGGTTCCTTGCTATTTGTAGGATCCTGAAAGATAACAATTCTTATAGGCTGAGCAATCATAGGATAGTGTCGCACAAAAGCGACACTGCGTCAAGTAGAATACAAGAAGGACGGGCAAAGTCCGTCCTTCATCATTTAAGTAACCGACTAAAAAGGGGGACGGCTCACCCGTCCCCGGTTTGCACAAATCTGCGCCACTCGACTTTGCTGTTGCGGAAGTTGATAAGATAGCCAACTGGAACCTTGGACAGACGGAGGTAATATATAAGCTGTGCCTCCATGGCGGATGTGAGCTGCCGTACTGATTTGAGTTCCAGTATGATGCTGTTTGCAACAACAAGATCAGCGATGTAGGCACCTGCCAGTTCGCCCTTGTAGTAGAGGGGATAGATTTTTTCTGTACAGAAGGGAATACCCCGTTTTTTAAGTTCGATGACCAGGGCCCCATGATAGGCAGATTCCAGAAGCCCGGGACCACAAATGTTATGAACCGAAAAGACTGCTCCCAGCACCTGATGAGACAATTCCTTGAAAGCTATGTGTGCCATACTGCACCTCCTGTTTTTCTTAACAAACACCAGCCAAGCGAGGAGCAGTCACAGGGCGAAGAGCGACAGCGTCCCTTGACGGCGATGATGCCCCAGCGATTCGCCACAGGCGATATCGCAAGCCCAAGGTTTACGCAGTAAACCGCAGGGGGGAGGTATACTGGAAAGAACAGGAGGAGGCGAAGAGGAAAACTAAACCGCTGATGAACGCTGATGATACTGGGTACAACGGAGAAGCGGTTCACTGATGTATATGGGGTCGGGCATAACAGAGATATAGAAAAGAGGATTTCCCATCTGTTCTCTTTCTGTTACACTGTTTCAAATATGAAAAGTCTGGTTCCAGCACATACGCGACAGCAATCAGCGTACCGCCTGCCTGCGCATACATGCACCATCAGCGGGGCCCCCCTGCCTTGCCCCATACCGATCAGTGGTTCAATAACTTCTCTAATCTGTGACAGAAATGATCGTGAAAGCTACGATGCCAACGGGAATGTAACCCGTGAATCAACCCTGCCTGAAGGCCAGTCCTCCGCCCATGAAGCCCCGAACCTGAGCACCATCGGGGAGGTCCGCCGGGCCGACCAGGCCTTCGGCTTTATCAACGAAGTGGAAAGCGGAAACGAGAACGAGTACATCCGCAGCTTCAGCTGGGATGCGGAGAACCGCTTAAAGAGCGTCCTGACCTCCAACGGAAAGAGCGTGAAGTACCTCTACGACGCCGACGGCAAACGTACCACCAAGTACGCAGGGGACGGCTCCTACACCGAAGGCATAAGCGGCGAGACCCTCTACTTAAACGAATGGTGGACCGAAACCGCCGACTCCGGCAGCTTCCGGCGGGCCAAGCACATCTACGTGGGAAAGGAGCGCATCGTAACGCGCTTAAGCAACCCTTCTACCGGAGGGACTCCCTATGAGGACGTCAACACCTATTATTACCACCCCGACCACCTGGGAAGCGCCCACTGCATTACCGACCCGCAAGGAAACCCCTACGAGAGGATAGAGTATACCCCCTACGGTGAGATGTGGATCGAGATACAGGAAGATGAGGCTACAGCAAGTTATAACTACATACCTTTTAGGTTTACCGCAAAGGAATATGACGAGGAGACCGGGCTGTATTATTACGGGGCCAGGTATATGGATCCGAAGACGTCGAGGTGGATGAGTGGGGACCCTGCGGGGTACCAGTTGATGAATCCGATGGGACAAGACGGGAAGCCGAGACAGGGATACAGCATAGTTGAGGCGACGAACTGGTATAGCTATGTGAGTAATAATCCGGTGAAGTATGTTGATCCGACGGGGATGGAGGGCGTAAGGGAAGAATTAGAAGATCCGTTTATGACGGATCGTATATTCGAAGAACAGTTTGAGGAATATAGGCAGGATGTTTATTCGCAAGTAAGAAAGAGAACTCCTGAAGAAGATGACCAGTTTTATAATGATGTGCAGCCAGCTCTTATTCTATATTCTGAAGGACAAATGGATGAATTACTTTCAGAACTTATTGGATTAGAACAAGATGTTGCGAATAAGCGGCTCGAGGTAATGGATTTAGTAAATGAATACTACCATAGCAATAAAAGAGTTAATGGCTTAGTTGAAGAAGGTATTATTACACCACTTATACCTGGCCCCACTGATAAAGCTGGCTATGAGGTTATAAATTTCATAATCCCTGAATATATTGATGAATTGACAAATGTATATTCACTTCCACGGAGGATTGATATTGCTATTAATGAATACAATTCTCTTTTCCAGACACGAGATTTTGTAAAAAAGGAACATATATCTCAATGTAAATTGAGGCAACAAATAAGGCAATAAAATGAAAAAAAATCTGATAATAGTATTATTTCTACTAATAGCTTTCACATCGTGTTTAGATGCGTATACAGGAAATACTTCTGTTTTATGTCTTACAAATGATTATGAATACATAAGACTTGAAATTGATTTTTCAATGGATGTTTCAAAAGCGCAAACTGATAATATTGAAAGTGATACCCTTGAAATGTTCATTGTTGATTATGTTAGTTCGAGTATTGAGATTTATTTATTAGATATTATCTCAAATATTGAGTTTTCAGAGGTAGAATTGATGATAGATAATCAGCGCTTGAATGAAATGTTGCTAGACCACTTGAATTCTTTACCTAGATTGAACGGAGATCCTGTAAGGTCTGTTTCCATAACGATTAGTAGTATGTAGATTGTCTGGTAAAGTCCGAGCAACAGAACGTAAGTTTATAGGATGTACAGCAGTGGTGTTTGATCACACCGAATGAGAAAGTTGAGCTGCGCTGTCTATTGAAAAAGGACAGCGTCAGTTCCAACGATTTGTTCGGGGCTCGTAGAGAAGCTTTGATGAGTATAAACAAGAACCGGCATGAAGGAAAAAAAGTAACTGAAAAAGTGTGATCATTGAAAAGTCAGAGAAGGAAGAAGATTCGGGAGAAAGAAACGTCGAG
>NZ_MWQY01000042.1 GCF_002087085.1 Marispirochaeta aestuarii
TCATTACACCACATGGAGGTATTTTTTTCTACACGTGAAAATCGCTCAGGTTAGGATATCATAGAAGCAGAGGAGTTGAAAGAGATAAAAGGGCTCTTTCCCTTATCCCTGAACAGTTTTCCGTAAGTGTACTGCCCGGAATCCCCGGTATTTTTTGTTTCCCCGGAGCTCGAATCCCTTGAGGGCTTTCAGAAAAAGATGGATTTCTGAGCTTTTACCGTGAACCAGCAGCTCGCCTTTTGGTTTGAGGGTTTTCCCGAGTGCCGGCATTCCAAAGTCCGGCGAAACACCCGGGATCGTCTCCAGGGTCATGCAGATACTGTCGAAGGAACCGGTCACAGCACCTGTTTCCGCCGGAAAAGGTACAGGCAGAACCTCCGCCGGCAGTTCCGGGCTGTTCAGTGCCAGGTTGCGGGCAGTGACTTTGAGCTGAAGAAGGTCCCGTCCGGCGACGACGGCGGAATTATACGAGGCCTTCCGGGCCAGGCAGACGGGCAGGTGTCCCTGCCCCGGATTTACAAAAAGAACCCGTCCGGAAGCCCGTTTGTCCGCGATGGATGCCGCAGTCTGAGTCCCGTAGGCGGGGGTATCGAATTCCGGCAGGCCGTAGACAGTTTCCAGGGTATATTTTTCTCCGGCCATTTCGAACTCGCCGCGTCGCTTGAAGGCCGCGCCCAGTTCTTCGGGTCTATCTTCACTTTTTTGTTCCGGGTCTGCAGGCGAAAGATGCAGTACCAGGTGGTTGGCGGTCTTCTCCTCGTAGAGAATCTCAAACCCTGCTGCTGCGGCATACCTGCGAAAAGCCTCCTCCAGGGGGCTTACGACAACCAGAGCTGCGATACCTCCCGGATTCAGCAGGCCCGTCAACCCTGAAACAAAGGCCTGGTGAACGGGGGTTCCGGCTTTGGCCGGAACATTGCTGACCACAAGGTCCGATGGCCTGTTCTTGAGGCAGTGCATAAGGGCAGGTTCGGCGCCGGCCACTGCAATCCTGTTGATCCCGGCGTTGTGCAGACTCATCTCCACCGCCAGGGCGTCACGGTCGCAGATTGAAAGCTCAGCCTCGGGCCTGACCTTCTTCAGGGCCAGGCCCAGGGTTCCCACGCCGCAGCCCACATCCAGGAAGGACCGGCGTTCAGGGAGGTTTCCGTGTTGTGCCAGGGTTTTGAGGAGCAGGCGGCTTCCGTCGTCGATCTTGTAACTGGAGAAAAGGGCATGGGAAAGATCAAAAAAAAGGCGTTCCCCCATAAAATTGAGGGGAACGCGCTTGTTGATAAGTTCCGCGGGAAAACTCAATTGTTTACCCGTTCAACATACTCCCGGGTCTCGGTATTCACCATGATTCTCTCGCCCTGCTTGATGAAGATCGGAACCTTTACGGAGAGCCCGGTTTCCACCTTTACGACCTTGGTGGCGCCGGTAACCGTGTCGCCCTTGACGGCGTCTTCGGCCTCGGTTACCTCGTAGACCACCTTGTAGGGTATCTTGATATCGATGGGTTTGCCTTCCCAGAAGACCACGCGGTAGGTTTCGCCGTCCTTCATGAAAAGACCCTTGTCTTCCATGCCGCCTGCAGCGGAAACCTCGAACTGTTCATAGGTCGATGCGTCCATGAAATGGTAGTTCTCACCGTCGGAATAGAGGTACTGGCAGTCGTGGTCTTCCACGATGCACTCCTCCACAGTGTCCTGGGTTTTGTAGGTCGGTTTCAGGACCGAACCGGAAACCACGTGTTTGAGCTTTAAACGTACGAAGGCTGAACCCTTGCCGGGGTTGACAAACTCCCGCTCAACAACGGCATAGGGTTCGCCCTTTTCCAGGAGAAACATTCCCTGGTCAATCTGTCCTGCTTTGATCATTGTAACGCCTCTATCCTTTATCCTGAGTACGAAATTAAGATTCAGTGTTGATGAGGCACAAGTATAGAATATATCCCGGATTTAATCGAGACCCCGGCATGAAAAACAGGCGGCCCCGGAGGGTGAGAAATCCCCGGATATGAAATTTGCCATATACCTGCTCATTTCTTATAATACTTAACAACATTCCTGGAGCAGGTCGAATGTCGAAAAAGATCCTCATTGTCGAAGACGAAGCTCTCATTGCGATGGCTACTGCCGGGGCCATTGCAAAGCATGACTATAAAACACAAACAGTCTTTAACGGTGAAGCCGCAGTCGCCGCGGTGGATGAAGATCCGGAAATCTCCCTGGTGCTGATGGATATAGACCTGGGCAGAGGCATGGACGGCACCCAGGCTGCCGAACAGATCCTCGAGAATCATGAGATTCCTGTTATATTTCTAACCAGCCATTCCGAGAAGGAGATGGTGGAAAAGGTGCGGGGAATTACTCGCTATGGATATGTCTTAAAAAGTTCCGGAGAGTTTGTGTTGATGGAAGCCATTCACATGGCCTTTGAACTCTTTGAGTCCCGGCGCATAGTGAAGGAGCGGGAAGAACTGTTCCGCTATATCATTGAACACAATCCCAACGATATAGCTGTTTTTGACACAGAGCTGCGCTACCTGTACGGGAGCAGGCGCTACCTGCAGGATTTCAACGTGAACCTTGATTCCATAATAGGCAAAAGCCATTATGAAGTGTTTCCTGATATCCCGCCGAAATGGCGGGAGGTCCACCGGCGGGCCCTGCAGGGGGAAGTTCTGAGTAACGACTATGACTATTATGAAAGAAAGGATGGTTCAATCGTCTATTCGCGCTGGGAATGTCGCCCCTGGTACAACAGCGACAGCTCAGTGGGAGGCATCATTATCTATTCCGAGGAACTGAATACCGTGGAGCCCCGCGAAGGGTCGGTAACCCGGGAGGGGCCGTATCGCGAACTTTTTGAGAAGGCCCCGGTGGGTATCTTTCTGACCAGTTCCTCCGGAGAAGCCCTGCAGGTAAACTGGACAATGGCAGATATCCTCGAAGCCTCGTCTCCCCGGGAGGCGCTTTCCTTTTTCTCTGATCTTGAAAGCGGACTCTACGTTCGGGCTGAAAAGCGCCGGGAGCTGCTGAAGGTCCTGGAGGAATCGGGGAGGGTGGATGATTTTGAACTGCAGGTTAAAACATTGAAAGGAAATCTGCGGTGGCTGAATATCAGCGCCAGGGCCAGGGATATCCAGGCGGACGGAAGCTTCCTGATCGACGGTTCCGCTCAGGATATAACCCGTGTAAAGGAGGCGGAAAAACGGCTTACCAGGGAGCGACACTACTTATCCACCATTCTGCATACCAGCCTGGACGGCTTCTGGGTTCTCGATATGGAGGGCCGGGTTGTTGATGTGAACGAAGCATACCTTGCCATGTCGGGCTATTCCCGAGAAGAGTTCCTGGGAATGAGTATATCCGATATTGATGCCGATGAGGCCCCAGAGCTAACGCGGGAAAGAATCAAACGGATTCTATCCGTCGGATCGGAACACTTCCAGACCAATCATCGCCGCAGGAACGGAAGCGTCTTTACCGTGGATATCTCGGCATCCTACATCGACTCCGACGACGGCCGGCTCGTCTGCTTCTGCCGGGACGTGACGGAACCGCTCCGGGCTAAGAATGAGATGCACAACCTGAATCAGGAACTTCAGCAGACCCTGAAAGAGCGGGAGTTTCTGGTACGTGAGATAATCCACCGGGTAAAGAACAACCTGCAGATGATCAGCTCCCTGGTCAGCTTGAAGGAGTCCTCCTCAGGAACCAACCTGTCGGATATAAAGGGCCAGATTGACGCCATCCGGATCGTCCATGAACTTCTTTACCAGAGCAGCGATTTAAGCAGCATCTCCTTTAACGAGTACTGCAGTGATCTTCTGGGGAGTATCTTTGACGGATTTTCGGGACGGGAGGTAAAAGTTCTGAATACTGTGGACGAGATTCGACTCCCCGCCAAAATGGCGATACCCCTCGGGCTGATTGTGAACGAGATAGCCATAAATGCCGTGAAATACGCCTTCTCTGATTCTGTGGAGGCAGTGTTCAGCATAGATCTTAGCCCCGACGGAGAAGAGGAGGGTTTTCTTTTTTCCCTGGAAAATAACGGCCCTCCCTTTCCGGAGGATATCGACCTGGAAAACCCCGAAACCCTGGGCTTGAGGCTCATCAGCGCCCTGACCGATCAGATCGGCGGCAGCCTGGAACTCCGCAAATCACCAAGCCCCCGTTTCTGTATCCGTATACCGCGAAGCTCAATCACGGAGTAAAGGGAAAGTAGATAACATCCTCCAGGTTCTCCTTACCCGCAAGGAGCATGAGGAGCCGGTCGAAGCCCAGGGCCACCCCGGAGGAGGCAGGGTAGGGGACTTGAAAGGTACGCCAGTATTCGGTGTCCGGATTTACCCTGACAACAGCACTCCGCTCCTTTTCCGCCGCTTCCTCCGCGAGGAAAGACTTTACGGTTTCCGGGTCGGTCATTTCCGTGTAGCAGTTGGCAAGCTCGATACCCTTCCAGTAGAGTTCCCAGCGTTCGCGGTAGGGTCCGTCCTCTTTTTCCCGGGCCAGGCAGGTAATCCCCGCAGGGTAGTCGTAGAGAAAAAGCGGCATCTCAGACGGCAGCGCAGGCTCGATAAGCGTGATGAAAAGGCGCTGAAAAAGATCGTTCCAGTCGTCCGAAGGGGAAAAGAAAATATCCCGCTCCGCCAGCACCCGGCGGAGTGCCTCACCGTCATCGCATAGAGATGGAAGCTCGAGACCCGCATAACGGGTAAAAGCCTCCTCAACCGTCATGCTGCGGAATCCGGGAATCATGACTCCCGCAGAGTCTGCCATGGCTGTAATATATTCCCGGGTCTCCGCCTCGATATCCCGGTAATCGCAGCCCGGCCGGTACCACTCAAGCATGGTGAACTCGATATTATGGAGCCGCCCGGACTGTTCCCGGTTGCGAAAGGCCCTGGCCAGCTGGAAAACCGGGGTTTCCGGAAACATCTTCAGAAGCTTCTTGAGCCAGTATTCCGGCGACGGCAGAAGGTAGAGCTCCCTGTCTCCGCCGTAGGGGTTGGAAAAACGGACCGGAAAAAGCTCGATGGTCGGTTCGGGGATCACCTTCTCTGCCAGCAGGGGCGTGTCAGCCTCCAGAAAACCCCGGCTGCGGAAGAAGTTCCGGGTTTCATGCAGAATGTCGGCCCGCAGACCGGCTGTGGATAGATTAATCATGATGTCGATAGAGAATATACCAATTTCCCGCCTGTTTATAGCATTTTTTTAATGTGTTTTTCTTGCATTAGTTTCAACTAGGGGGTAAGCTGTCTGATAGGTTCGGTCATGGGCCGACAAAATTAAAACCTAACCTGAGCGATTTTCACGTGTAGAAAAAAATACCTCCATGTGGTGTAATGA
>NZ_MWQY01000043.1 GCF_002087085.1 Marispirochaeta aestuarii
TCATTACACCACATGGAGGTATTTTTTTCTACACGTGAAAATCGCTCAGGTTAGGTGTAATTTAAATTTGCTTATTGTAATTTAATAGGGCAACTTGACTGTACATATATTTGTCTGAAAACAATTATATATTCTCGCGATCATCGGGAGCAACGAATGCGGTGTGACTGCTGACATTAAATATGGCAAAGCGGTCTTCTTGTAAAACTGGAGAGTATTAAGGAAATAGAAAATGCAATCATTACTATACCGTCAAACACGAAAACCGCAGGCAGGATGGGTGAGTATGGGCGAAAACGTTCGGAAGAGCAAATAAACTGGAATAAAACAGCCAAAATAATATCTGATATTATTAGAATGAAATGAGGTAGTTTTTTTGCGATGTATCTGAATCAATCGAATAAAAAAACCATATTATACACAAAATTATCATTGATTCTTGTGTACATTGTTTTCTGCATTTCATGCAATGGAGGAAGTATGAACGGTATTCCCGATGAACAGGTTAATAATGCTCTTGAAAAAATAGCTGACATGAAAATATTCTTCGGGCATCAATCGGTTGGAAGAAACATACTATCCGGTGTTGATGATTTGGCACGGGGAGCCGAAATTCCTGTAAGAATGGTAACTTTTGAATCCGGTGATAGCCCTGACGATGTGAATATCTTTGATGCACATGTAGGCGAAAACACGGAACCAAGTAGCAAAATACATGATTTTGCAGATATGGTTAGATCCGGTGTTGGAAATTCGGTCGACGTTGCTTTTATGAAGTTTTGCTATGTTGATACAAGGGGAGATGAGGATATCGATTCATTCTTTAACAGGTATATCTCCGAGATGGAAGAGCTAGAAAAGGAATTTCCTCAAACGACTTTCATATATATGACAATGCCGCTCACATCTCCCATGACTGGATTTCAGAATATGATCAAGGGTATACTTGGACGTCTGCATAAGACAGATGACGGGCGTGAAGCCAATATTGTACGGCATAGTTTTAATAACATGCTTCGAAAGGCGAAAAAGCAGACTGGGCGACTATTCGATCTTGCCGCCGCTGAGGCTACAAAGCCCAATGGTTCATTATTTACAGTGAATATAGAAGGTGTGGAATACGAAGCACTGTATCCTGGCTATACTTGGGATGGCGGGCATCTTGATGAGAAAGGGAGAAAGGTGATCGCGAAGAAGTTAATCGTCTTTTTATCGCGATTAGGCTGATTTTAGTGTCGACCATAAATCTATCGGTTATTTCTTTACTCAGTGGAAATAGAAAGGTAAACAAAAAAGATGGCGGAAAACCAACAACCAAAACAGTTCTCAGAGCAGGAAAGAACCTTAATCGAAGGTGTGCTATATTATCTGTCTTATCTGTTTCGGCATAAGTATTTGATTATATCGATTACTTTACTTACAGCATTGGGCAGCGTTGTTTTTGCTATAGTCTCCTTGCGACTTCCCCCGGAGAAGAGCCCGTTACCCAATTTTTATGTTTCTTATGCCGTTCTGATTGCAGGGGAAGGTGGAGGATCAGATATGGGGTCCATGCTGGCCGCGCTTGGAATACAGGCTCCTCGGAACGAAACTAACTATGGGGAACTTGGCGTTCGGGTACTTCGAAGTAATCCTTTCATCGATACAATTGTGGAAGAAAATAGCATAATAGAAAAGTATGGGATTACTGATAAAGTACGGACAAACTCACGAAATATAATTCTTGGAAACAGTACTTTTGTATATGAAAGTCGGACAGGGAGCTTGAGGATTAGCTTTGAAAGTACTGATCCTCAATTTGCCCGAGATGTCGTTAATAGCATGGTTAATAACTTACAGAAATGGTTTCGGCAATGGGAAGGCAGCAGTTCTAGTCAGAATCTATCCGCTATGGAATATAAGCTGGAAGAGGTGAGCCAGGAAATACGACGACTGGAAGAGGAAATCGCCAGATTCCAGACAGAGTATGGAGTCTTTTCGATTGAACAGTTGGCAGAGGCACAGACCCGTATTATAAATGATCTGGAGAATCAACTGATTCAAACGGAGATGGCTATTAAAAACTACACCGGCTTTTCAACGCTGCAGGATCAGGAGCTAATACAGCTTCAGGCTCAGCGAGACAGCTTAAGGGAACTGATTCAACAGATAGAGCAAGGACAGGGGTCCGGGATTCGTAATATGCCCTCGCGTCAGGAGCTTTCTGCACTGGCAATAGAGTACTCTCATCTGCAAATGAACCACCAGATACAAATGCGAATATTTCAAAACCTGAAAGAGCAGTATGAGGTACAAAAATTGACAACTACAAGCGAAAGCTCTCCGTTCAGTATTCTCGAACCCGCGGAAGTTCCGGAGGAGAAATCAAGACCTCGAAGAAGTCAGATATGCATGATGGCTACTGTTATAGGTTTTTTTGGATCTATTGGTTTAGCCCTCTTCATAGATCTTGTTCGCCATGTTAAAAATGACCCGAAAAAAATTAAAATTCTTAAAGGCGAGTATTCGTAAATTTTTTGGTATACTCGAAATTAGTATCATTTCCTGCATTGGTTGTTCAAATTTATTCAAAAGATAATAAAGGTACTTTTTCATGAAAAACTTATTTCTCCTGCTTGCCTTATCATGTTTTAGTTTCGTGCTTTCTTCTCAGGATTTTGGTGTAACCCCATCGAGCCCGGGCTCTGATGGAGTAACCGGAGGTGGGCAGGAAGAGGAACTTGTTGAAGCCCAAACAAACAGACTTCAGCTGGCAATATCGAACGAAGGCTATCCTGTGACCCCTGGTGATATTTACCGTATCACCTTCACGGCGGCAGGGTCATTAATAACCAATCAGATAATCGTTGAGAGTGATTATTCAATCAATCTTGGCATATTTGGGGAGATTGATGTCCAAGATACCAACTTCCCGGAACTTAAAAAACGGGTTGAACGTCTGATTCAGGAAGGATATCCTCGCAGTCTGCCGTCCCTTACAATGATTTCCACCGGTACCTTTGAAGTCCCGATAATTGGAGAGATCCCACAAACCAGATATGTTACTGCCTGGGGACTTTCCCGACTAAACGATGTAGTTTCCGGTTCTCTGGGAGCATATTCTTCCATGAGGAACGTTGCGGTAAACGCCAAAGATGGAACAGAAAGAACATTTGATCTCTGGATGGCACGCTATAAGGGAGATCTTTCACAGAATCCTCTTGTACGCCCGGGCGACAGGATCACGATTTCTCGGGTTGATAAACAGATCAGAATAAACGGAGAAGTCTATCGTCCCGGTATTTATCAACTGCTGGAGAACGAAGACCTGCAGGATATCCAATATTTTTCCGGAGGGTTTACTCCGCTGGCAGATCTTAGAAGGGTAACTGTGGAAAGGTTCTCTGGTGAAGGTCCCGAACTTATTGTATTTGATTACAATAACACAGACAGCGATTTTGAGTTCAAGGATCGGGACATTATTACAATCCCTTCAAAACGCGATCAGGATCTGCAGGTAACAGTTGTTGGGGCTGTATTCAATCCAGGACGATATCAGTATGCACCCCCCGAGAGCTATATGTATTATGTAAATCTTGCTGGCGGCATTGATTTTGAACGAAATTCAGGCAATGAGGTAACTGTTGTAGATCGCTATGGTAACCAGCAGGATCCGACTTACCCCATAAGCCCCGGGGACACCATTACTGTGCTTAATAATAATTTTATTTATAATTTCAACCGGCATTTCCCCGTTGTAACTACTGGCTTAGCTTTTATTTTAACTATTATCTCCATTGTAAACCTTGCAAACCAGTAAAAATCTGCTGCTAAATTATTCAAAAACTGCGGAAAGAAGTTATTTGGCAATGCATGCTGTATATTATCAATTGTTGTGAATATATCAGATTGATTATAAATGTGAGCTGTATTTGGTCATTAAGAACATCTTTTAAGATATACAGCATGCTAATAAACTTTTTTCGAGGCGAATGAACAGTGGTTTTACAACATGCCCGTATGATTTTGTTGTTTTTTGGTACACTGCTTGTTTCCTGTATTGATCCTGGCAGTGAGTCTATTATAAAGACCAATCCTCCTGTAACAACTGAGAAGCTTGTTTTCATCCATCACTCTTGCGGCAACAACTGGCTTAATACAGGGAATGGTAATCTTGGGAATAGTCTTGGATCTAATAATTATTATGTGAGAGCATAGCTGTCCAAAATAAGGACTATTAATGGCCTGAGATCCAAAGTATACTGATTTAAGCTTGGCGGCATAAATCTTTATACAAGAAGGAAATCAGGCCATGGGATATCAAAATAGCATTTTTAAGCAGATTCTTCAAAGCATACCGAGATATGAATTTGAAAAATCAGTAAGAAAGCACAATGGAGATTTTGCTTCCAAAGGATTTACTTGCTGGGAACAATTTGTTTCCATGATATTTGCTCAGTTATCGGGACAAACAGGACTTCGAGGTATAGAAACTACAATGGAATCTATGCGGCAATCTCTTTATCATCTGGGGGTAAAACAAGTTAAGCGCTCAACGTTGTCGTATGCGAATAACAATCGTTCATCAATGATTTATGAAAACGTTTTTTCGGGCCTTCTGGAAAAAATACTGTCAATGGAACGGCGCCATAAGCATAAATTCAAGAATCCGCTTTACAGCATAGATGCTACAACAATCGATCTATGTCTCAGCTTGTTCCCCTGGGCTGATTTCAGAAAACGAAAAGGCGGCATCAAGTTGAATATGAAGCTGGATCACAAAGGATACATTCCAACCTTCATATCAATGACCACAGCAAAGATCCATGAACTGAAGTCGTTAAAGGAAATGCAGTTCAATCCCGGGGACGTAATAACCTTCGATAGAGGCTATACAGATTTCAAATTATTTGCAACTTATTGTAGTAAAGGCATTTATTTCGTTACCAGACAGAAAAAGAATGCTGACTACGCAGTCGTTGAGCGAAAGGATGTTTCTTCATACAAAAATATTTCATCGGATCAGACAATAATAATGGAAGGTTATTACACCAGAAAGAAATGTCCTTTAAAGCTGCGCCGAATTCGGTCGAAAGATCCAGAAACTGGCAAATATATTGTTATTCTCACAAATAATTTTGTTTGGTCTCCGACTACAATATCTGCCATCTATAAAGACCGTTGGCAGATTGAAATATTTTTAAAACCTAACCTGAGCGATTTTCACGTGTAGAAAAAAATACCTCCATGTGGTGTAATGA
>NZ_MWQY01000044.1 GCF_002087085.1 Marispirochaeta aestuarii
CCTGCAGAAAACAGTGACCCTGTACGACACAACAGATTACGCCCATCGGGGCCTGGTACTGGAACAGGAAGTACTGGACGAATCCGGCTTTGTGTACCGCCGTACCGAACGCAGCTACAACTCTGTCCCGGTATACTATGCGACGAAGCATGTCGGCCGGGGAACGGTGTACGAGCAGAACCTGCAGGTCGGCTCGGTGTTCCCGCAGCTGACAGAGGAACGGACGACACAATGGGAAAAGTCGAGCGGCCCCTATGAAGGCTCAACGATTACCAGGAGCTACACCTACGACGAGTACGGGCTTGTCCGTACCATGCGTGAGAGTACCGAGAGCGGCAGCGATGAGGATACCCTCTGGCTCTCGATTGACTACGACAGGAGTACCGTACTGACCCAGGATCGCTACTGCGTGGGCCTTCCGACAGAGCTTGTCGTACAAAGCGGAGGAGAAAGCGGAAATACCCTGCGGCACCGGGAAGGAAGCTACGATGACACAGGACACCTTGTAAGCCTTACGACCTGGGAAGACGAGGATACATCATCTACAACGACCCTCACCTGGACCGAGAACGGCTTGGTACAGAGTATTATCGATCCCCGGGGAACCACTGTCCTCTACACCTACGACGATACCCTTGATCAGTTTGTGGAACGAATCGAAACCTCGGGAAGCGGCATAGCCGGGTATACAACGCAAATGGCCTGGGATTATACTCTGGGAGTGATGACCGAACGCACCGATGCCAACGGCCTGACCGAGAGAAGCGAATACGACAGCTACGGACGGCTGACTGCCGTCTATACCCCCTACGACGAGAGCATCCCGGCAGTACACTACGACTACGAGCATGCCGGGGATGCGTACTGGCGGAGCATCACCGAGAACAAGATCAGCACGGACCCTGAAAACGAGGAGACCCTCCGGACCATTATAGCAATCGACGGCCTTGGCCGAACAATCTACAGCGCCAAGAGCGGTGTGATGACCGATGAAAACGGAAGCGGCGAAACAGGCTGGAACGTAAGCGGAGCAGTCCGCTACGACAAAAAAGGACGGAGCATCGAAGAGGGGCAGCCCGGGTTCAGTCCCGGCCCTGATGACCCTGTCCCCGCAACCATGCGGAACGGGACGGTGACGGACTACGACATTCTGGACAGGCCCATACGGGTGGAACTGCCGGACGGCTCGGTCATGACCACTGAGTACGGCATAGAAGAAGGCCTCCCGAGAACCATCAGCACCGACCCGGAGGGGCGGGTAACAGAAACCCTGAGCGACCAGCGGGGACGTATCGTTGAACTGCGGAAGAAGTACCAATCCACCCTGCTCATGAAGAGCGCCTACAGCTACGACGTGCTGGGACAGCTGTGTGAAGCGGTGATACGGGATGAAAATGTAAGCGGATCACCTGAGTACAGAACGGAATACGAGTATGACCTCCGGGGCCTCCAGACCGCCGTGGAATCGGCTGACACCGGACGCACGACCTTGAGCTACGACGCGGCAGGACGCCTTGTAAAGAAGGTGAGCGCCGTACTGCGGGAAACCGGCGGAGCGGTGAACTACGAGTACGACGGCCTGGGGCGACTGATACACATCCGCTACCCCGACCCCGGTATGGATGTGAGTTATCAGTACGGAACGGCCGCCGCGGCCATCGAGTACGGGGCAGGACGGCTGTTGAGCAGAAGCGACGAATCAGGGAGCATCGACTACGAGTACGGAAAGATGGGTGAGGTTATTGCAGAGACCAGGACCCTGAGGCGCCTTGACCCCCTCTCGACCACCCGGGAGGCCCGCATCGAGTACCAGTCGAACTACCTGGGCCAGATGGAGAGCGTGAGGTATCCTGACGGAGAGGAGATCCGCTACGACTATGACGAAGGCGGGCAGGTAGTCCATGTTGAAGGCGTCCGGCCAAACGGAAGCACGACCGTATTCGTCGAGAGAATCGGTTACGACGAGTTCGGCCAGCGGAGCTATCTTGAATACGGCAACGGGGATGTGACCCGTTATACCTACGACCCCGAACGCCGCTGGCTCAGTACCTTGAACACAGAGAACCAGTGGGGACGGAACCTGCAGAACCTGAGCTACAGCTTTGACAATGTGGGAAACATCGAGGAGCGGAGAGACGCAAGCGGCAGGTACATGGGCACCCAGAGTTACAGCTACGACGGGCTCTATCAGCTGGTGGGAGAAGAGGGGACCTACGTGAACAAACCCGCCGGCCACACCAGCTGGACCGATCGCTACAGCCAGAGCTTCAGCTACGACGGCCTTGGGAATATCCTTACGAAGACCAGTACGGAAACCAGAGTCCCCTCGGCCTCTGTCCGGCCCCTGAATTACGAGCTGGACTATGAGTACGATGAACAACGTCCGCACCTTGCAACCAGGATAGGGGAGCTCTACTACAGCTACGATGCCAACGGAAATGTAACGAGGGAATCGACCCTGCCTGACGGCCAGTCCTCCGCCCATGAAGCCCCGAACCTGAGCACCATCGGGGATGTCCGCCGGGCCGACCAGGCCTTCGGCTTTATCAACGAAGTGGAAAGCGGAAACGAGAACGAGTACATCCGCAGCTTCAGCTGGGACGCGGAGAACCGCTTGAAGAGCGTCCTTACCTCCAACGGAAAGAGTGTGAAGTTTCTGTACGATGCCGACGGCAAGCGTACCACCAAGTATGCAGGGGACGGCTCCTACACCGAAGGCATAAGTGGCGAAACCCTCTACTTTAACGAATGGTGGACCGAAACCGCCGACTCCGGCAGCTTCCGCAGAGCCAAGCACATCTACGTGGGAAAGGAGCGCATCGTAACCCGCCTGAGTAACCCCTCCACGGGAGGAACTCCCTATGAAGACGTTAACACCTACTATTACCACCCCGACCACCTGGGAAGCGCCCACTGCATCACCGACCCCCAGGGAAACCCCTACGAGAGGATAGAGTATACCCCCTACGGTGAGATGTGGATCGAGATACAGGAGGATGAGGCTACAGCAAGTTATAACTACATACCCTTCCGCTTCACCGGCAAGGAGATGGACCGTGAGACCGGGCTGTATTATTACGGGGCGCGGTACCTTGATCCGAAGACGTCGAGGTGGATGAGCGGGGACCCTGCGGGGTACCAGCTAATGAATCCGATGGATGGAGAGGGGAAGCCGAGGCAGGGATACAGCATAGTTGAGGCGACGAACTGGTATTCGTATACAAATAATAATCCTATTATTTACGTTGATCCAAATGGAAATATATCAATCAAGTCAATATTTAATATCGGGCAATTAATGGTTTCTAATCCACAACCATTGGGAACACCAATGGAGGCACCACGCTCTGCATATGGAAAACAGTTTACTACCATTCAAGATTCGAGAAACGCGACCGCAAAAGTATTTAATGCAATCGGTTTCTTACCATCGGGTGTGACTCAAGTCTTATCATGGTTAGCTGTTGCTGCGGGTGCGGCTGAAGGTGACGTTAATCCAAGTGTTGTTAAGTATGAAGTACGGAAAGCTTTTATTACTGGTGCAAAAGATGAAATAAAGGTAATTGATGCGATAATTAATGGAGTCGATCCCAGTATTGACAAAGATTTTATTGATTACCTTTCTGGCCAGAAAAGCTTACTGGAAAGTGAGTTATATGCAAATCAAGAATATGATGCAGAGCAAATTGAAAAAATAAAAGACGATTTTAGGATGTACGCTGGCGAAGGAATGGGTGGCCGAGGCGGACAAATACCACAATACGAGGATAATAGACCTACATCGATACCAACTGATTCGATTGATTATTGGAAGGAATACAATGAGGCAAGGTAAGTCACACAAGAAGCCAAGGATATTCTGGATATACTATTTCTTTATTGCTCTCCCTTTCTTTGCATACAGGTTTTTCATTTGGGAGCCGAGTCCGTATAGAGAAAAACTACCGGATTGGTTTAATAGCGTTGAAAAGCAAATAACCTATTTAAATAATATAAGTCAAGAACTATATAGCAGTGATTTAAAAAAGGAAGTGGGTATAGTAGAAATCAATGTAAATCAAAATAATAATGAAATCATATTAAGTCTTGCTGGGGAAGAGTATTCAGGAAATATCGGGAAAGTCGATACTCTTTCCTATACTTATGAGAGTTTTTCTGTCGATGATCAAGTGATGGAACCTATTCAGATTGATAGTATCGTTTTATGGATTAGTGTTAACCCAGATGATTCCGCAGTTCTTATTCCATTGAATCCAGAAAGAGTGATGGAAGATGAGGATAAGAGAGTATTTTTATATCAAAATATGGATGAAAACGAATTTAGGAGAATAATAAAAGAAAGGAAAAGTCCTATGGAAATTGAAAAATCTATTTACTTCAGTATTAATGAATCAATTTACTCAGGTATTTTTATAGTTGAGCAGTGATACTGTGTCTTAAAATAACAGACAGTACAGTAATAGGATTAATCTAATAACCCACCGAATGACCGAATTGAGCCGCGTCCCGGAAAGCTTCCGGGAGGTCTGCTCCAATTGATGTAACCGTCAATTAAACCCCACCCCTGACAAGAAATCAGAGGGAAATATTCCAAG
>NZ_MWQY01000045.1 GCF_002087085.1 Marispirochaeta aestuarii
AGGATTGTAGGGTATACAGCTATCCGGTATAAGGTGGGGTTTAATTGACGGTTACATTGTTTCTATCCTTGTCCTCTACCCTATTCTACCCCATATTCATCAGTGCACTGCTTCTCCGTTGTACCCAATATTATCAGTGTTCATTAGGGTTTAGTTTTTCCCTTCGCAGGTTCATCGTCACGGGGGAGTGGCTCCCCTTTTTTTTTAGTCGGCTCATAAAAGATTATAAAGGACGGGTCGTTTGGCCCGTCCTCCTAAAAATTCTTCCTTCACTATTACATATCAATGAACAATTTTATTACGCTCCACCGAATCGATCAATTGGAGCAGACGTCCCGGAGCTTTCCGGGACGCAGCTCAATTCGGTCATTCGGTGGGTGAATTAGTCTGATCAATCTAATCTCCATACATATTACAATTAATCGGAAGATGTAAACCACAAGACTTTATTATCTATTTCACTTAAGAAAACGTAACCATTCTTAGGTCCATTTAATGGAGTTGTTGCCTCATGCACCTTGGTAGCCCATTCATCAAAAAATGTATAGTCTTCATTATTCAACTGAGAAATTATTTTACTAATCTTATCGATATCTTTTTCGGGGCCAACATGCAGAGAATTATCTTTAGATATTGTATGATAGATCTTACCGTCTTTTTCATAAGTTACTGAGTAAGCTACAGCATCACTTAGAGCTCTTACTTTATACGTTTGGTCCTCCGATGATTGTAGATAATTTGGTAATATGAAAATCTCTAGTGATTGTTCAATAGCTTCTTCAATTTTCGGATAAATAAAAACACTAATATTTGAATCATTCGTTATCCGCCTGAGAACGCTATCTTCGGCTAAATTAATACTTTTAGTACTACCAACAATCATTGAAAATATAGCTTTTGATGCATTACCGTTATTACTGAAGGCTAATTCTATCTCCTGAGGTTCACTGGTATAGCCTCGCCATATAATATTATATTCAACAGAGCACCCAATAAATATTACACAAAATAACAAAAAACTACTAATCGCCAATAATCTTTGAAACATCCTGTAAAACTCCTGAGTTCTCTAAAGATTTTCGATTATCCAGTAAAAACATCATTGCATCATCCTTTGGTAGGATAAAATCTTCAACTTTATCGGTAACTGGAATCAACATTGTCATTTGTATATTCCAATCTGTAACTCTTCCATTAACTTTTTTTACGTTCATTCTAATATCGCCTGCAACGTGTCCATCCTCGCTTCTACTATTTTCCAGGATATCCCCTAGTAATCCTGCTGCATCAATTATTGTAGAAAGGTTTGTATCAACACCATCAGAATAACTATTCTCGCCTGGCATTCCCCTTGGAAGCCCAGTCCCAATAGCAACAAAAATATTTGAAGATAATATCAATGAATTATTTTTTACTCTCCTCAAACCATTGGACTGAATTGTTAAGCCACCTTTATTACTCCCATCATTATAATGCATTCCTTGAAGCCCAAGATATAAATCAGAAAAATTAACCGGGTCTGGGGGTGGAGCAGTATCAGACTTCAACATTAATGCAAAAGCTGAAATGAGAACAAATGGGACCCAAGCGACCTCTCCCGTTGGATCAACATACTTCACTGGATTATTACTCACATAGCTATACCAGTTCGTCGCCTCAACCATGCTGTATCCCTGCCTCGGCTTCCCTTCTCCATCCATCGGATTCATCAGCTGGTACCCCGCCGGATCCCCACTCATCCACCTCGACGTCTTCGGATCAAGGTACCGCGCCCCGTAATAATACAGCCCGGTCTCACGGTCCATCTCCTTGCCGGTGAAGCGGAAGGGTATGTAGTTATAACTTGCTGTAGCCTCATCCTCCTGTATCTCGATCCACATCTCACCGTAGGGGGTATACTCTATCCTCTCGTAGGGGTTGCCTTGAGGGTCTGTTATGCAGTGGGCGCTTCCCAAATGATCAGGGTGATAGTAGTAGGTGTTTACATCCTCATAGGGAGTCCCGCCCGTGGATGGGTTACTCAGGCGGGTTACAATGCGCTCCTTTCCCACGTAGATGTGCTTGGCCCGCCGGAAGCTTCCTGAGTCGGCGGTTTCGGTCCACCATTCGTTAAAGTAGAGGGTCTCGCCGCTTAGGCCTTCGGTGTAGGAGCCGTCCCCTGCGTACTTGGTGGTACGTTTGCCGTCGGCGTCGTAGAGGTACTTCACGCTCTTCCCGTTGGAGCTAAGGACGCTCTTCAAACGGTTCTCCGCATCCCAGCTGAAGCTGCGGATGTACTCGTTCCCGCATCCGCTTTCCACTTCGTTGATAAAGCCGAAGGCCTGGTCGGCCCGGCGGACATCCCCGATGCTACTCAGGTTCGGGGCTTCATGGGCCGAGGACTGGCCTTCAGGCAGGGTCGATTCCCTCGTTACGTTCCCGTTGGCGTCGTAGCTGTAGTAGAGCTCCCCGATCTTCGTTGCAAGGTGCGGCCGTTGTTCATCATATTCATAGTCCAGCTCGTAATTCAGGGGCCGGACAGAGGCCGAGGGTACTCTCGTTTCGCTGCTGGTCTTCTTCAAGATATTCCCCAAGCCGTCGTAGGTAAAGCTCTGGCTGTAGCGATCGGTCCAGCTGGTGTAGCCGGAGGGTTTGTTCACGTAGGTCCCCTCTGCTCCCACAAGCTGCTACAGCCCGTCGTAGCTGTAGCTCTGGGTGCCCAGGTACCTGCCGCTTGCGTCTCTCCGCTCTTCGATGTTTCCCACATCGTCAAAGCTGTAGCTCAGGTTCTGCAGGTTCCGTCCCCACTGGTTCTCCGTGTTCAAGGTACTAAGCCAGCGGCGTTCGGGGTCATGGCGTGCCATATTTTTTCTGCCACGGATTAGAGAAGTTATTGAACCACTGATCGATATGGGGCCAGGCTGGGGGGCCCCGCTGATAGTGCATGTATGCGCAAGGGGGTGGTTCGCTGATTTTTGTCGCGAATGTGCTGGAACCGGACTTTTTATCATGATGAGATTATAGCAGATTCCTTTTTCTCATCGCTACCCTGTTTCGCCCTGTTTTATCAGTACACCGCTTCACTGTTGCGCCCAATATTATCAGTGTTCATCAGTGGTTTAATTTTTCTCTTCGCAGCCTCCTGTCTTCTTCATTATACCTCCCGCTCCTCGCCGTCAAGGGACGCTGTCGCTCTTCGCCCTGTGACTGCTCCTCGCTTGGACGGTGTTTGTTAAGAAAAACAGGAGGTGCAGTATGGCACACATAGCTTTCAAGGAATTGTCTCATCAGGTGCTGGGAGCAGTCTTTTCGGTTCATAACATTTGTGGTCCCGGGCTCCTGGAATCCGCCTATCATGGGGCCCTGGTCATCGAACTTAAAAAGAGAGGTATTCCCTTCTGTACGGAAAAAATCTATCCCCTCTACTATAAAGGCGAACTGGCAGGTGCCTACATCGCTGATCTTGTTGTTGCAAACAGCATCATCTTGGAACTCAAGTCAGTACGGCAGCTCACATCCGCCATGGAGGCGCAGCTTATAAATTACCTGCGGCTGTCCAAGGTTCCTGTCGGCTATCTTATCAATTTTCGCAATAGCAAGGTCCAGTGGCGCAGGTTCATTGTCACGGGGGAGTAGCGCCCCCCATTTTTAGTCGGCTGTATAAAATATTATGAAGGACGGGCCGTTTGGCCCGTCCTCCTGAAAATTCTTCCTTCTCTATTACGTATCAATGAACAATTTTATTGCGTTCCACAGAATATCTTAATTGGAGCAGACGTCCCGGAGCTTTCCAGGACGCAGCTCAATTCGGTCATTCGGTGATCTCAATAAATTCTACGGAAGATGATGCAAGAATCGTATCATTGTCGCTAAGTGCCAAAGTTTTGATCATATAATAATTTGGTATTATTG
>NZ_MWQY01000046.1 GCF_002087085.1 Marispirochaeta aestuarii
GGTAGCAGCACAAACGCATGCCAACTTAACGCCACGCAGCTCAATTGGATGTTATACAGACACTTTTTTGGGGCTTCGAAGAGGGGAAGGAAAAGGGAATTCCATAGCGAAGGTTGATCGTAGTAACACTGAGGCCGAACGCTGGCCAGCGCCTGGCTGCGCGCCGCGCGAAGGCCTGCACGCAACCCAACGCAATTAATGGCCACGCTACGGCCAAACGCACTTTTCCTTTGAGACTATTTTTCAGTGTTCGATGGAAATTCTCCTCATGGTTCGAAAAATGGTTCTTCTGCCTGGGGGATCAGCGCAGCCTGAATTCAAGGTTGAAGTGCAACCTTTGTTAAGCTGCATTGAAGACCTCCTCTGGAGTTTTAAACCCGAGTCGTTTTCTTGGACGGGTGTTTAATCGTTTAGCTATCCAATCGCATTTATATTGGGTTAGATTTTTCATTGATGTTTTCTTCGGGATATATTGTCTGATAAGGCCATTTCATTTTCATTTGAGCCACGTTCCCACGAATGATATGGGGTAGCGAAGTAGCAAATGACCGGAAATACTTCTTCGATTTTTTTGTATCCATGGAATTCAACGCCATTATCAAAAGTTATAGTTTTGAATAATTTATGATGTGTTCTTATCGCCCTGATAGCAGCAGCTGTAACTTCTTTGACCGTACGAGAACGAAGTTTTTTAATTATAACGAAGCCTGATTTACGCTCGACAAGTGTCAAAATACAGTGATATCTATCTTTACCAATAACAGTATCACCTTCCCAATGCCCAAGCTCTTCACGAGTCTCTACAGCAGCCGGACGTGTAGAAATATGCCGTTTGCCAGGCAAAATGCCTCTGAAATCTCGTGAACCGTATCTTTTGCGAACTCTTTTTGTGATAATTCGCAGGTGCTTATATAAAAGGCCGCCATGTTTCTTATCCCATAGGAGATATTGATAGATTGTCTCATGACTCATAGTAAAAGTATGAAATCGTTTTAAGTGGTCAACAATCTGTTCTGGGCTCCAATCTCTTCGGAGATGACGAAAGACGACCTTCCATTGATCATCAGAAAAATGTGATCTACGTCTTTCACGTTTACGACGAGCAGTTGCGTAGCGGTGAGCTACTTCGGCACGGTAGCCATCATCATGATTTGAACGGTTTCTCCGAAGTTCTCTGCTGATAGTGCTCTTTGAGCGTTTCAATTGTCGTGCTATCTCAGCTAACGAGTTATTCCTTTTCAAAAGAAAAGTAATAGTGTATCGTTCTTCTTGAGAGAGTTGATGATATTTACCCATAATACAGTCCTTTATCTTGGCGGATCAGGAACTGTATGAGTATCTCAGCTCTCTCATTATTAGGGAATATCGTTGCACTTACTTTTTGAATCTGCGGAATATAACCTGCAGTTGGAGCAGACAAACCTACTGTCACAATTTGTGCAGGATCGCAGAAATGGGGAACAATAGTTTCCGATTGTTCTATCGAATAAGCGAAGTTATACTGTTTATGATTGAGGCACAAACTGCGCCAGCTTAACGGTTTGCAGCTCAACTGGATGTTATGTAGAACCAAAAAAAGTATCACGCTCTATGTGTTAGAGTTATTAGAGATAATGAAAAAATGATTTAATTGTGCATGAAATGATATTATTACTTCATGAAGTGTGCTATATTAGTACTTGGAGGCAGTTATGGCTAATCTTCAAGTGAAAGACATAGACGAAAAACTATATGATACACTTAGACGTCTGGCATCAAATGATAGGCGATCTATAAGCCAGGAAGTCGTGTATATTTTGCAGAAATATCTATCTAAACCCCATAGCTTTGAAAGAAATCCAACCGATGAATTTCTTAAATTATCTGGTAGTTGGGAAGATGATCGGTCAGAAGATGAAATAGTTTCAGAGATATATTCCAACAGACGTAATTCTACTCGTTTTGGAAGCGATGATGAGTTATTTGATTGATACGGACATTCTCATTTACAGCATAAAAGGGAATGAAAAAGTAAATGAGAAATTTCAAATACAGAAAAATGAACCGAAATCTCTCTCGGTAATAACGTATGGAGAATTGGTATTCGGTGCAAAGAAATCATCAAAAATTGAAAAAAACCTGGCGCGAGTAAGAAGAATATCTGAGTTATTTCCAATAATAGATGTTACCCCGGCAATAATGGAAACGTACGGAGAATATAAAGCTCTATTGTCAAAAACGGGAATAGTAATTGATGATATGAATTTATTGATTGCATCAACCGCAATAACTCATAATTTAATCTTGGTAACGAATAATGTTCGTCATTTTAGAAGAATAAAAGAGTTGGAAATAGATAATTGGTCAACATAACCAGCAATTGGATCAGATGTGGCTAGTGTCATGGTTTGTGCCCCGGGCGGGAACGGGAACAAAAGTTTTCAGTTGTTCTGGGGAATAATCAGCGTTGCTGAGTTATATTCAATAAATAACCGGATAGAAAAATGAGTAATATTTTTGGATTTAATAATATTTTTAATTACATTTGGCTGATACCAATTGTATTTAGTATTCATGAACTAGAGGAATGGAATATTCTAAAATGGTATAAAAGATATTATAAGAATATTCCAGAATCAACCAACACAAGTATTAGAATACATATTATAACGTTTTGCGTATTGTCTTTTATATTAACAACAATTGCATTTTTGATGAGGAATACTTTTGTTCTTAGTTTGATTGTAGCGTTTGTGTCTGCGTTCATTTATTTTAATGTGATTCAACATATTATTTGGACAGTGCAGTTAAAAGCGTATTCTGTTGGTTTATTAACTGGGATTGTAAGTATAATAATCGTAGCCTATGTGAATTACTCTTTTATAGTGAATAACTTAATAAATTCTGTTTTTTATATAATTTTCATTCTTACAGTTATCCCAATTATAAAAACCTTTAAAGTAAATGGTGAAATGTCTCCGGAAATAAAAAAAGTTCATGAATTTTTTATAAGAATTGAAAAGCAAATAAGAAAATAAGTTATTGAATCAATCAAATTAGTAATTTTAGAGCAAAAAACTAATATTATTTTGAAGATGATATATTAATCCATGCATATAACATGTGCCTGCAAGCTGTCGTGGTTATCTGTCACTATGCTGAGCCCAGATTTCCAAACAGTAATTTCTAAGAACTAAGGTGGAATCTCCGATGTATGATACCATATACAAGGAGATTGAAGTGAGACAAAAGTTCGATGAAGAGTTCAATGCCAAGGTAGCCCTTGAAGCCCTAAAGGAAGAAAAAACGCTGCAGGAACTGGCTCAGCATACGTTCGAAATGTATCAACATTTCGGGTTTAAGGTGATGGGAAAACTATTCCATCCGGTAATAAAGATCCCGCAATGGGATCTGTTGAGGGAATAATAGTGGATAATAAAGACAGTATTCGACAGCTTGGCAATCATACCTGGGTTCTGGAAGGTCCCACCAATGTGGGATTCATTGAGAATAATAATGACATTTATCTCATTGACAGCGGTAACGATAAGGAAGCAGGCAGAAGAATCAGCAAAGTAGTACAGGAACAGAACTGGAATCTGAAGGCTATTATAAATACACATTCGAATGCTGACCATATTGGCGGGAACGACTACCTTCAGAGAAAATATTCATGTGACGTTTATGCCCCTGGCATTGAAAATGTATTTAGGGTCTCCTGAAAAATAGATAAATTCCCATAGAGCGGGGAAATATGTTAGGAT
>NZ_MWQY01000047.1 GCF_002087085.1 Marispirochaeta aestuarii
GCGGCGACCGCAGCAATAGAGGAAGGAGCACAAACTAATATGGTCAAGCGAATAAGGGTCCACGGAGGATGCCTTGGAGCTGTTCGGCGAGGAAGGTCGTGGTAAGCTGCGAAAAGCCTGGGGGAGGAGCAAACATCCGATGATCCCGGGATTACCGAATGGGGTAACCCGGCAGAGTAGACTCTCTGTCACTGCTGTGTGAATAAACTAGCACAGTGGAGCGATACCTGGGGAACTGAACCATCTAAGTACCCGGAGGAAGAGAAATCAAATGAGATTGCCTGAGTAGCGGCGAGCGAACGGGCAAGAGCCTAAACCGAAGTGCGTGCACTTCGGGGTTGTAGGGCGTACAGTAAAGTGTGCATGGAAATTAGGAGAACGGTATTGGAAAAGCCGGCCAGAGAGGGTGAAAGCCCCGTATCTGAAAATGGAAGTGCAGATGAGTGCGTACCTGAGTAGGACGGGACACGAGGAATCCTGTCTGAATCTGGGGGGACCACCCTCCAAGGCTAAATACGAAACAGCTACCGATAGCGAATAGTACCGTGAGGGAACGGTGAAAAGCACCCCGGGAGGGGAGTGAAATAGAACCTGAAACCGTGGACCTACAAGCGGTCAGAGCCCCGCTACTAAATTACTCAAAAGAAGGAACAGTAAAATGTATTACGTATATGTACTGTTTAATAAGAGGAATCAAAAAGATACCTATGTTGGATATACGAACAACATAGAACGTCGAGTATTACAGCATAATGCCGGTGAAAATGCTTCCACAAAAGGAAGGGAATGGGAACTGGTATACTATGAAGCGTATCTTAGTGAACATAGTGCAAGAGAACGGGAGCGTAAACTCAAGCACGATGGACGAGTAAAAAGGTATCTTCTTGAGAGAGTAAGAAAACAATTTGAGTAATTTAGTAGCGGGGTGATGGCGTGCCTTTTGTAGAATGAGCCTGCGAGTTACCGTATGTTGCGAGGTTAAGGTTTAGAAGAACCGAAGCCGGAGGGAAACCGAGTCTGAACAGGGCGTATAGTAGCATGTGGTAGACCCGAAGCCGAGTGATCTATCCATGTCCAGGTTGAAGCTCTGGTAACACAGAGTGGAGGACCGAACCCTAGTCTGTTGAAAAAGGCAGGGATGAGGTGTGGATAGGAGTGAAAGGCTAATCAAACTCGGAGATAGCTGGCACTCCTCGAAATAGCTTTAGGGCTAGCCTTGCGTTAGTTTACCGGAGGTAGAGCACTGATTGGGCTAGGGCCTTTCACCGGGTACCAAACTCAGTCAAACTCCGAATGCCGGCTAAATGATGCGCGGGAGTCAGACTACGGGTGACAAGATTCGTGGTCGAAAGGGAAACAGCCCAGACCGTCAGCTAAGGTCTCAGAACTATGCTTGAGTGGAAAAGGAAGTGCAACGGCGAAGACAGCCAGGAGGTTGGCTTAGAAGCAGCCATACCTTTAAAGAGTGCGTAACAGCTCACTGGTCGAGTCGTTGTGCGCCGACAATGTAACGGGGCTAAGCATAGTACCGAAGCTACGGCTTGATAGTTTACTATCAGGGGTAGAGGAGCATTCCATGTACAGATGAAGGTGTGTTGGAAGACATGCTGGATGGGATGGAAGAGAGAATGCAGGCATGAGTAACGAAAAGACAGGTGAGATCCCTGTCCGCCGAAAGCCTAAGGATTCCAGGGTTAAGGTAATCTGCCCAAGGGTTAGTCGGCCCCTAAGGCGAGGCCGAAAGGCGTAGTCGATGGGAAACGGGTTAATATTCCCGTACCTCTTACAGGACTTATGGAGTGACGCATGAGGCGAAGCCGGGCCGGGCGATGGTAGTCCCGGTCTAAGCACTAAGCTGATGATCTGTGTAGGCAAATCCGCACAGAGAGGTGAGGTGTTAAGGCGAGAGACCCTACGGGGAATCGAAGCTGGTGGAGTCAAGGTGCCGAGAAAGAACTTCTAAAGATATGCTGTAGGGGACCGTACCGCAAACCGACACAGGTAGGCGGGAAGAGTATTCTCAGGCGCTCGGGAGAATTCACGTTAAGGAACTCGGCAAAATACACACGTAACTTCGGGAGAAGTGTGGCCCTGAATGGATGTCAAAGTTTGTTTGGGGTTGCAGAGAAAAGGTTCAAGCGACTGTTTACCAAAAACACAGGTCTCTGCGAAATCGCAAGATGAAGTATAGGGACTGACACCTGCCCGGTGCCGGAAGGTTAAGAGGAGATGTGAGAGCGTCGAATTGAAGCCCCGGTAAACGGCGGCCGTAACTATAACGGTCCTAAGGTAGCGAAATTCCTTGTCGGGTAAGTTCCGACCCGCACGAATGGTGTAACGACTTGAACGCTGTCTCAACGTGAAACCCGGTGAAATTGAAGTATCGGTGAAGATGCCGATTACCTGTGGTTAGACGGAAAGACCCCGTGAACCTTTACTGCAGCTTGGCATTGAAATGTGGCCTGTGATGTGTAGGATAGGAGGGAGACTGAGAGTCGTGGTCGCTAGGCTGCGAGGAGTCGTTGGTGAAATACCTCCCTTTGCCGGTTATATTTCTAACGGTGTCCATGAACCTGGGCACTGGACAATGTCAGGTGGGCGGTTTGACTGGGGCGGTCGCCTCCAAAAGAGTAACGGAGGCGCGCGAAGGTAACCTCGCGTTGGTTGGAAATCAACGTACGAGTGCAAAGGCACAAGGTTGCTTGACTGCGAGACGTACATGTCGAGCAGGTACGAAAGTAGGTCTTAGTGATCTGGCGGTTCTGAGTGGAAGGGCCGTCACTTAACGGACAAAAGGTACTCCGGGGATAACAGGCTGATTTTGCCCAAGAGTTCATATCGACGGCAAAGTTTGGCACCTCGATGTCGGCTCATCGCATCCTGGGGCTGGAGCAGGTCCCAAGGGTATGGCTGTTCGCCATTTAAAGCGGTACGCGAGCTGGGTTCAGAACGTCGCGAGACAGTTCGGTCCCTATCTGCCACAGGCGTTGGATGTTTGAGAGGATCTGTTCTTAGTACGAGAGGACCGGAATGGACGAACCTCTGGTGTACCAGTTATCCTGCCAAGGGTACGTGCTGGGTAGCCAAGTTCGGCCGGGATAACCGCTGAAGGCATCTAAGTGGGAAGCCCCCCTCGAGATGAGACATCCCATCACCTTTAAGGTGACATAAGACCCCAGAGAGAAGATCTGGTTGATAGGCCGGCGGTCTACGCATGGTAACATGTTGAGCTGACCGGTACTAATAGGTCGAGAGGCTTGACCATATTATTGAGTGCTCCTTTTCCTTAACGGGCCGTGTACAAACGGCCGATGTGCTCTACAGTCGAAAGACACACAACATAGTTTACCAAAAGGTAAACGCACGAAGCGTTCAATACGAACAGGCGGCTTTGCCGATCTGTGAGTAGCTTGGACAAAGGAAGTCGGAGGGGTACCTCCCGATGACGACCGTAAATAAGGCAATTATTGCCAGGTGACCTTAGCGAAGGGGATCCACCCGTTCCCATGTCGAACACGGAAGTTAAGCCCTTCAGCGCCGATGGTACTGCGTTAAGCGGGAGAGTAGGACGTCGCCTGGCTTTTTTTATTAATGTGATCCGC
>NZ_MWQY01000048.1 GCF_002087085.1 Marispirochaeta aestuarii
CCATCAGCACCGACCCTGAGGGGCGGGTAACAGAAACCCTGAGCGACCAGCGGGGACGTATCGTTGAACTGCGGAAGAAGTACCAGTCCACCCTGCTCATGAAGAGCGCCTACAGCTACGATGTGCTGGGACAGCTGTGTGAAGCGGTGATACGTGACGAAAAGATAAGCGGATCACCTGAGTACAGAACAGAATACGAGTACGACCTCCGGGGCCTTCAGACCGCCCTGGAATCGGCTGACACCGGACGCACGACCTTGAGCTACGACGCGGCAGGACGTCTTGTAAAGAAGGTGAGCGCCGTACTGCGGGAAACAGGCGGAGCGGTGAACTACGGGTACGACGGCCTGGGACGGCTGATACACATCAGCTACCCCGACCCCGCCATGGACGTGACTTATCAGTATGGAACAGCCGCCGCGGCCGCCGAGTACGGGGCAGGCCGGCTTGTAAGCAGAAGCGATGAATCCGGGAGCATCGACTACGAACATGGAAAGATGGGGGAGGTAGTCGCCGAGACCAGGACCCTGAGGCGCCTTGATCCCCTCTCGACCACCCGGGAGGCCCGCATCGAGTACACGTCGAACTACCTGGGCCAGATGGAGAGCGTGAGGTATCCTGACGGAGAGGAGATCCGCTACGGCTATGACGAAGGCGGGCAGGTAGTCCATGTTGAAGGCGTACGGCCAAACGGAAGCACGACCGTATTCGTCGAGAGAATCGGTTACGACGAGTTCGGCCAGCGGAGCTATCTTGAATACGGCAACGGGGACGTGACCCGTTATACCTACGACCCCGATCGCCGCTGGCTCAGCGCTTTAAGCACGGAGAACCAGTGGGGACGGAACCTGCAGAACCTGAGCTACAGCTTCGACCATGTGGGAAACATCGAAGAGCGGACAGACGCAAGCGGCAGGTACACAAGCACCCAGAGCTACAGCTACGACGGCCTCTACCAGCTTGAGACCGCCCGCGGAGAATACGTGAACAAACCCTCAGGCCACACCAGCTGGACTGACCGCTACAGCCAGAGCTTTACCTACGACGGCCTGGGGAATATCCTGAAGAAGACCAGCACGGAAACGAGAGTCCCCTCGGCCTCTGTCCGGCCCCTGAATTACGAACTGAACTATGAGTACGATGAGGACAGGCCGCACCTTGCAACGAAGATCGGGGAACTCTACTACAGCTACGACGCCAACGGAAACGTAACCCGTGAATCGACCCTGCCTGACGGCCAGTCCTCCGCCCATGAAGCCCCGAACCTGAGCACCATCGGGGATGTCCGCCGGGCCGACCAGGCCTTCGGCTTTATCAACGAAGTGGAAAGCGGATGCGAGAACGAGTACATCCGCAGCTTCAGCTGGGACGCGGAGAACCGCTTGAAGAGCGTCCTGACCTCCAACGGAAAGAGCGTGAAGTACCTCTACGACGCCGACGGCAAACGCACCACCAAGTATGCAGGAGACGGCTCGTACACCGAAGGCATAAGCGGCGAGACCCTCTATTTTAACGAATGGTGGACCGAAACCGCCGACTCAGGGAGCTTCCGGCGGGCCAAGCACATCTACGTGGGAAAGGAGCGTATCGTAACCCGCTTAAGCAACCCTTCAACCGGAGGGAATCCCTATGAGGATGTAAACACCTACTACTACCACCCCGACCACCTGGGAAGCGCCCACTGCATAACCGACCCGCAGGGAAACCCCTACGAGAGGATAGAGTATACCCCCTACGGCGAGATGTGGATCGAGATACAGGAGGATGAAGCTACAGCAAGCTATAACTACATACCTTTTCGATTTACCGCAAAGGAATATGACGAGGAGACCGGGCTCTATTATTATGGTGCCAGGTATATGGATCCGAAGACCAGCAGGTGGATGTCAGCTGATCCTGCGGGTTTTGAATTGCTTAACCCCATGGAGAAGAATAACAAGGGGAAGCTGAAACCGAAGACGAATTATTCCATGATTGAGGGGCTGAACTGGTATTCGTATGTGTCGAATAATCCGATGAAGTATTCTGATCCAACAGGTATGAATGGTCAATCTGAGATAGGGGGAGATCAAATACCATATTTTAAAAATGGTAAACCATATAATTTAATCGATGGACTTGATGTATTTAACAGGTCCCCATACTTCACAGAAGATGGAAATGTCCCTGGTTTATATAGCAACACTCCTTGTTTATTTCCATCAAGTGGTAGTGCATCATTTACTGCAAAAGTAGGTCCATTGATGAAATTTTTACGTTCTTTGCCCACTGGCCTTGGTGAAGAAAAATATGATGCAGCATTAGGATTCTTAGAAAATGTTATTGATCCAGATACTAGTGTTGCCATTGAACTTTGGGCAGAGTGGAGTGGAAGAGGATCACGACGGAAAATTGATCGATGGGGAATTAGAATTCCGTTACCTGAAATGACAGATGCTCTCGAAACAGGTGGTTCAAATGCTCTCGAAATCAACCTAAAGGATGTTCCTTATAAGAGTCATGCGATGGAAATTTTATTTAATAATCCAGAAGCAGTGGAAGGATTGTTAAGAGAAGCAGGTATGTTGGAATATGAAAATGAGTAAAAATTATTTTTATCTCCTATTTATTGTTTGTTTATGTGTAACCGTCAATTAAACCCCACCCCTGACAAGAAATCAGAGGGAAATATTCCAAG
>NZ_MWQY01000049.1 GCF_002087085.1 Marispirochaeta aestuarii
GTAACCGTCAATTAAACCCCACCCCTGACAAGAAATCAGAGGGAAATATTCCAAGGGAGCAGTGTTTCCCAGTTATCAGAGACCTTCACCTGTGGAGCCTCTTCAAAAACCCTTCGCAGATAATCATTCGGGTTCACGCCATTGGCATTGGCCGTTTCAATGAGCGAGTACATGCCGCAGGAACTTTCCGCACCTTTGGGACTGCCTAAAAATAGCCAGTTCTTACGGCCAAGCACAAACGGTCGAATCGCCCGCTCAGCCGCATTATTATCCGGGGTGAGCCAGGGGGAACCCAGATACCGTACCAGGTTCTCCCATTCATTCAACGTGTAGTGAATTGCCTTGCCCAACAGTACCGAAGGAGGTACCTGCTGACCTCTATTCAAAAGCCAGGTCTTAAATGAGTGTAATACCGGTTCAACCTGGACCTTGCGGTTTTCCAGGAACTCCGCCTCGGAAAGTTTTTTATCTTCACGCAAACGGCTTTCGATAGTGTACAGCTGCTTGATGAACTTCATCCCTTCCTGGGCACTTCCGGACTTTTTTGAGACTTTTCCCGCTTCATGGAACTTTCTCCGCGCATGGGCCCAGCAGCCAACAAGAGTTACCGTATCGTTGCCTCTCAGCGCTGTTGTATACGCCTCATACCCGTCGACTTGGAGATATCCCGTGAAGCCTTTAAGAAGATCTTTAATATGTTCTGAACCACGGGTTTCCCGGTATGAATACAGGAACGCCGGTTTTTCAGGCGGTCCTCCGCGAGTCAGCCACATATAGGATTTTTGTGTATCCTTCCGCTCAGGTTCCCCCAGGACCTGGACCGGCGTTTCGTCCATATTGATGACCGGTCCTGAACGAATGTGCTCATGGATCAATCCTATTAGCGGCCGGATCTTCTCATAAGCCGCCTGTTGCCAGTTGCTCATGTTCTGACGGCTTATGTGGATGCCGATGCGTTCGAACCGTTTTTCCTGCCGGTAGTACGGTAGATGATCGATAAACTTATTGGTGATAATAAACGACAGGAGACTGGGAGTCGCAATACTCTTCGGAATGATCGATGCCGGAACATCGGCAATGCGCACAGCCGGATTCTCTTCGTCTCCTGATCCTTCGCACGATTTACAGGCATATTTCGGACGAACAATCCGCTCAACCCACATCTTCGGGGGTATGACCTGAAGCTTTTCTGAGGTCTCCTCACCAATCCTGGTCATCATGTGCCCGCAACCGCACTGCTTTTCGTCTTCAGGTATGTCGATGATCACGTTTTCCCGGGGAATACTCTCATCGATTGGCTTGCGGCCCTGCGGCGACTTGCGTGAATGTGACCTGACAGTTGTTGCCTGCTCCACAGCCTGTTCAGCAGATGCACATGGTTCACTGTCAAAGAGAACCTGCTGTGCCGTGTCGTCCGATTCCTTCTCACTTTTTCGTCCGAACTTTTGCAGTAACAAGAGCTTATACTGCTCTTCAAGGGAAGCATAACGAGTTTCCCATGAACGAACGGATTGCTCCGCTTTCTCTTCGACTGAGCGAATATATTCCTGGACTTCCGCAGGAAGTTCTGCAACATCCATACTGATAGAAATTCTAGCACACCTTGATGTATGTGTAAATTCCCTAAGGCGTATTAAATGCTTTAAGAAACCCTTGAATATTCCAAAGCAGTATGTTCATGCCAGAAATCAATACCTTTCAACAGCATGGTAAGCTGCTCTGGGTTGATGATGCGAGCATCTTCTTCAGTTAATGGCCAGGGGAATTTGTGCTTTTCCAGTTTCTTCTGCCAAAGGCAGAACCCATTCCGGTCCCAGTACAAGGCTTTCATAATGCGTCGTTCACGGTTGCAGAACAAATACAGATTCCCGCTTAACGGGTTACCATTCATCTGGTCCTGCACCATTACAGCCAGGCCGTTGATGGCTTTGCGC
The DNA here is from genome assembly GCF_002087085.1 of Marispirochaeta aestuarii. NCBI lineage: Bacteria > Pseudomonadati > Spirochaetota > Spirochaetia > Spirochaetales > Spirochaetaceae > Marispirochaeta > Marispirochaeta aestuarii. The sequence goes on from NZ_MWQY01000049.1 coordinate 1,935, forward strand.
ATATCGGTGATTCCAGGCCGGATAAATATTTGAACTGATGAAAAATCAGGAGTCATGCCGGGGCTCCATTGCAGATAATACCCTGGCTATTTGTTCCTGCGTGGCGGTTAGCGGAAGGGTAATAACAATATCGTGCAACTTTATGGTTATGGCTTCTTTTTCGGATAAACGATGAAAAGTGCTTTTTACTGGTATGAACCGGGCTGCAGCTTCTGTTTTAGAAACTATCCCGGTTTGTACGGCACGTTTTTTTTCGGCTTTTTTCCAGCTGTAAAAGGTCGTTGGTGGTATTTCATGCTGCCGGCAATACTCCTGCCCGCTTAATCCGCTTTCTTCCCATTTTCTAAGATGTTCATGCTGCTGTCTCCGGTTATATTTGACCATTCAATTCCTCCGTAAAGGGAGGATTGTAGGGTATACAGCTATCCGGTATAAGGTGGGGTTTAATTGACGGTTAC
>NZ_MWQY01000050.1 GCF_002087085.1 Marispirochaeta aestuarii
GCAGCTCAATTGGATGTTATATATATTGAAAAAAAGCTAAACGCGGTATATATTGTAGTATATATCACAATCCAGGAGGTTTTGATATGGATACCGCAAAAATCTTTGAAAACGGTAGAAGCCAAGCTGTACGACTGCCAAAAGAATATCGATTCTCAGGCGATGATGTGTTTATAAAAAAAATAGACGACGTGGTAATGCTCATACCAAAAGATAAAGTATGGAAAATATTTCATGAATCGTTAGATAGATTCTCCGAGGATATGGTTTTCTCCAGAGATCAAGAAGTCCCACAAGAACGAGAGTTGTTGTAGATGAGGTATCTATTAGATACAAACATCTGTATATACATATTAAATAACAAATATCGGAAAATTATGAGTCGTATTGAAAATGCAGGAATTGAAGAAATTGCACTATCAACTATGACAATTGCTGAATTAGCTCTCGGAGTAGAAAAGAGTAAAAAACAAGATGAAAATAGAATTGCTCTAATGGAGTTTCTTCTCCCGTTTAGAATTCTGGATTTCGATCAGAATGATGCTTACTCCTATGCAATAATAAGAGCTGATTTAGAGAAGAAAGGAAATATAATAGGAAATATGGATCTTTTAATAGGCTCACAGGCTATAAGTCGTGGATTATGTTTAGTGACGAATAATGTCAATGAGTTTGTGAGAATTGAAGGATTAGAAATAGAAAATTGGATTGAATAGCTATTAAGAGGAATATTTGAGAAAGAAAAAACGCCTAATACTACGGTGATCAAATATATAACCAGCAATTGGAGCAGATGTGGCTACTGTCATGGTTTGTGCTCTATGCGGGAACGGCAAACAATAGTTTTGAGTTGTTCTGGTGAATAGGTGGAGTTATACTGCAAGATAGTTGCAGCACAAACACATGCCAGCTTTACGCCACACAGCTCAATTGGATGTTATATGGATGATAGTACAGGTCAGGAGAGATTGTGAGTAATTTTGAAGTTATTATTGAGGATTATTATACAAAATTACAATCCTTGAAGTTTTCAGGTGAGATTGTATTTATGCTTATGTCTAGTACTTTTAAAGATTCATTTGATAAGTATTTTAAAGAAGAAAACAAAGGTGCAGAAATACCAAAAGAAGAAGAGGTGACTGAACCTGAGAATGATTCTATTACGATGACATATAGGGAATATCAACGCTTTAAGACATTAACAAATGGAATTGATATTTTGCCAAAATCACTTTTAGTATCGGCTGTTAGTATATACGATGTATTTATATCGAAAATTATTGAAGAATTCTTCATGTGCAAGCCTGATGCATTATCAATGATAAATCAAGATATAAAATTCTCCGAATTATCTACTTTCACTTCTATTGAAGAAGCAAAAAAACATCTAATATGGAGAGAGATTGATCTGCTACTGCGAAATAGTCACATTGAACATCTAAAATGGTTAGAAAAGAAATGCAAGATAAATGGTTTGACCACAGATAATAAGTGGTTATTGAATTTTATTGAAGTAACTGAGCGAAGAAATCTTTTCGTCCACAACGACGGAATTGTAAATAAACAATATATCGGTGTTTGTGAAGAGAACGGTGTCGATGTTAGCCATTTAAATGAACAAGAAAGACTGAAGTGTGATAAGGAGTATTTTAATAAAGCATTTTCTGTTTTATATGAGTTTGGTATATTGTTGGCACATACACTTTGGAGAAAATTGTTGCCTGAAGAGATAGATCAAGCCAATAATTTTATACATGATCAATCTGTAAATATGATTATTGATGGTAATTTAGATTCAGTTATTGAAATACTTACTTACTTTAAAGATAAACTATCAAGGCAGCTTGATGAAGAAAGTTTGATGATAATTGATATTAATCTTGCCCAAACATATAAATGGAAAGGTGATCAAGAAAAATGTGAAGAACTATTAAATAAAAGAAAATGGATGACTTATAACAATAAATATAAGCTCGCATATTATTGTTTAATGAATGATTACGAAAATAGTGCAAAAATATTAAAAATACTGGATGAGCAGGAAGAAATAGACAAGGATCAAATAAGAAATTGGCCGCTATTTAAGGAGGCAAGAACAAACGAGACATTTCAGAATTCTTTTCAAGAAAAGTTTGGAGAACCAATATAGATAATCACCATATAACCAGCAATTGGAGCAGACGTGGCTATTGTCATGGTTTGTGCTACTGGTTCCAGGAGTAGAATAGCTTAAAAGTAACGGTGTGAGCGAAATTGGTGATATACTGTTGAATGGTAGCAGCACAAACGCATGCCAACTTAACGCCACGCAGCTCAATTGGATGTTAT
>NZ_MWQY01000052.1 GCF_002087085.1 Marispirochaeta aestuarii
CTCGACGTTTCTTTCTCCCGAATCTTCTTCCTTCTCTGACTTTTCAATGATCACAAGGTTTTAGCAACTTTTTTACATTCATGCCGGTTCTTGTTTAAACTCATCAAAACTTCTCTACGAGCCCCGAATAAATCGTTGGAACTGACGCCGCTTTTTTTAAAAGACGGCGCAGCTCAACTTTCTCAATTCGGTGGGTTAAGTAAACCTGTGTCTACCTGCATAAAATTAGAAAATCGTTTTCTCTAAACATTAAATAGAAAAATTAGAATGCTCAGCACTCCTGATGCAATCACTATCCATCCAACGATAATAGCACCAGTCAACATACTTTGTTTTTTCTGTGCACTTAAATCTTGTCTTCTTCTTATTTTGTCCGGTGCTTTAAAGATTAATTCCATACCGATACCAAACGTGAATAGTCCAATAAAAATGAATATAATTACATCAAGAAATAATTGGCTAGTCATACCATCTCCTCAGTTTTGATAGTTCAGCCTGTGGGGGTGTTATACAATCGCGTACATCATCATATACACTTTGTTGATTATACCCCATTGCACGACGTAGCCCATATGCAAAAATGGTAGCGCCAAATATCCAACCTTTTCCTGCCAGTTCTCCAGAAGTCCCCATGGTTTCTGGAGCAGTTATTGCTCCTAAGTATAGGGAACCTAGCATAATTCCACCGCCACCTATAGTCATCGCTATCCCAATATTTTTATCTCTTTTCATCGCTTTTTTAAAAGCCTGTGATCCTAATATAGAGTTCATTTTATTTAACTCTGTTTTTATTGATCCTGAGAAATCACTAGCAGTAAGAGTACGCCCACCAGATAAGAATTCTATCATTGATCCTTCGGGAATATTCAATTCCGCATCCAATGGTATTGTTTCGCCATAATCAATATCTTGACCCAGCACTTTTTCCTCACCGTTATGCGTAATAGTAATCGGATCACTGTCAAAATCTTCATAGTACTGAATTGTCAGTCCCTCGCGCTCCATTCGTTCGACCGGAATTAAATAATCCTCCTCCTCCATCCCCGTCGGATCAACATACTTAATAGGATTATTACTCACATAACTATACCAGTTCGTCGCCTCAACTATGCTGTATCCCTGCCTCGGCTTTCCTTTGCCATCCATCGGATTCATCAGCTGGTACCCCGCAGGATCAGCTGACATCCACCTCGAGGTCTTCGGATCAAGGTACCGCGCTCCGTAGTAGTACAGGCCGGTCTCACGGTCCCACTCTTTTGCGGTGAATCGAAAAGGTATGTAGTTATAACTTGCTGTGGCCTCATCCTCCTGTATCTCGATCCACATCTCACCGTAGGGGGTATACTCTATCCTCTCGTAGGGGTTTCCCTGGGGGTCGGTGATGCAGTGGGCGCTTCCCAGGTGATCGGGGTGGTAGTAGTAGGTGTTAACGTCTTCATAGGGAGTTCCTCCCGTGGAGGGGTTGCTTAAGCGGGTTACAATCCTTTCCTTTCCTACGTAGATGTGCTTGGCCCGCCGGAAGCTGCCGGAGTCGGCGGTTTCGGTCCACCATTCGTTAAAGTAGAGGGTCTCGCCGCTTATGCCTTCGGTGTAGGAGCCGTCTCCTGCGTACTTGGTGGTACGCTTTCCGTCGGCATCGTACAGATACTTCACGCTCTTTCCGTTGGATGTAAGGACGCTCTTCAAGCGGTTCTCCGCGTCCCAGCTGAAGCTGCGGATATACTCGTTCTCGTTGCCGCTTTCCACTTCGTTGATAAAGCCGAAGGCCTGATCGGCCCGGCGGACATCCCCGATGGTACTCAGGTTCGGGGCTTCATGGGCGGAGGACTGGCCTTCAGGCAGGGTCGATTCCCGCGTTACGTTCCCGTTGGCGTCGTAGCTGTAGTAGAGCTCCCCGATCTTTGTTGCCAGGTGCGGCCTTGCCTCATCGTACTCATAGTCCAGCTCGTAATTCAGGGGCCGGACAGAGGCCGAGGGGA
>NZ_MWQY01000053.1 GCF_002087085.1 Marispirochaeta aestuarii
CCTAACCTGAGCGATTTTCACGTGTAGAAAAAAATACCTCCATGTGGTGTAATGAGTTAACCACAACTACAAAAACACCCAGGAGGTGAATATATGGTGCGGGAAAACGGGCGATCCGTCAAGAGCAAAATCAACGACTATCTGACAACCAGCGAGCTGTTCTCAGGACGCGCAGGTCTCGCACCGGTAAGCCGATACCTCGACGCGACGGGAATTACCGGCATACTCGCCAAGCGTTTCAGCTTTCTTAAGAAGAATGCAAAGGGTACGCCGCTGCGATCGATCTTCCACCAGATCATCTGTTACTTCTTCGATGGTACCGATCTGCATCTGACCCGTTTCGACCATCTGAAGAAAGATGCAGGCTATGCCGGGGTAATCGAGACGACATCTGACGAAATGATTTCTTCCCATTCTGCCAAACGATTCTTCGGCTCTTTGTCGATTGTACGGGTATGGCTGTTCAGGAAAGTGCTGAAGCAGCTTTTCCTGTGGAGACTATCGATCGAGAAGCCGGAGGTTATCAAGATCGGCATCGACACCATGGTGCTGGATAATAACGACGCCGATTGTCGGGAAGGAGTCGAGCCGACCTACAAAAAGGTGAAGGGGTTTCAGCCTCTGCAAGTTTTCTGGGGACGCTATCTCATTGATGCGATATTTCGCAACGGCAAGGCCCACAGCAATCACGGGAACCATGTTCAGCGCGTGGTCAGCGATACCGTACGGATTATCCGGAAAGGCTACCGTAAGGAAGCCCCGATTATCTTCATCGCGGATACCGGCTTCTTCGACCAGGCCCTTCTTGAGCATTGCGATAAACTCAACGTCGGCCTGATTGTCGGGGGTAAGATGTATCAGGATATCAAGGACGATCTTGATCAAATGCCCGATAATTCCTTTCAGGAGTACAAAAAAGGTCCGAAAGCATGGTTTTACACGGAGTTCGGCAACAGGAGAAAATCCTGGAAGCGGTTTTACCGAACCATTTATGCGAAGCCGATAACCGAAGACAACGGCCAGGTGCTTCTGGAGTATGCTCGCCCGGAGCTAATTATCTACACCAATATCGGTATGGGCAATGCGATTACCTCTTCGATTCTCAAGGCACACCGGAGTGATGAAACTGAGATTAGCCCTGAGGCGATCATAAATGCCTATCACTTCCGGGCAAGGGATGAACTGGTTAACCGGGCCTTGAAGGATTTCGGAACGGAGCATCTGCCGTTCAAGCGCTTTGCCTCGAATGCGGCCTTCTATTATCTGATGTGCATCTCGTTCTTTCTGTTCGAGTCCTTCAAATACGATATGGATTCTCCGGCAATCAAGATTACCTGGTATGCCGTGAGCTTCAGGAGAAAGGTACTCGATATTGCGGGGCAGATTATCCGATCCGGTCGGCGTATATGCCTGAAGCTGCCGGAGGTAATCGCTGTAGCGCTCTCTTTTGGAGAGCTTTGGGATAAGAGCGGTTCTATTCCGCGCCTGGAACCATTCCCGGTATAGAGTGGATTATTCGGTACAAGGCATGATTCTCATAGCAATGAGGCCGGGCACGGTAGGTCTTTGTCGTAGTGCAGACCGCGGTAGGAACATGAAAAAGGGTGAGCGCTGCCGGTAAAGTCAATGTACAAGCCGGATCTAACCCTGTCGCCGATAGATTTTCCATCTCGCTAGGGTAAAACCGCTGGCGGAGTTCATTTCTATTCGGAATCGCTCACTTTAGG
>NZ_MWQY01000054.1 GCF_002087085.1 Marispirochaeta aestuarii
GGGGCTGTCTAAGAAGAATCTTAGTCAGCTCCTTTACTATTTTGGGAGTGAGGGTCTCCTCCTTACATCAGTCTTCTGATGTTATACCCAATCATATGAATCCCCCAATCACGTGAGGCCGCTGATAGACCCCATCCATGAAACCGCCTGAATTGCTGGTTTCCTTTAATCTGCCCAAATACCGTTTCAATTTCAAACTTTCTTCTTCGATACAACTGTCTTCCCTCTGGTGTTTCAAGTTGTTCCCTGGCCCGCTGGTTTAAACGCAACCTTTCCAAGTTTATCTGCACAGTACGGTTTTCGCTTGTGGTACACTTATTGCGCACAGAACACTGCATACAGGTTTTACCCTCATAGGTTCTGTAATAATCTATCCGACCACTTCGGTATTTTCTTGAATGTTCACCTTTAAATTGTAATTTTTCTCCTTCCGGGCAAACCATACAATCTTGTTCAGCGTTATATTGAAAACGCCAATAGCGGTAACGATACTTTTTGCTTCGCTTCTGTTTTTCCTGGTCCCAATGCTGATATTTGATAAAGGCTTTGATATTACTCTCTTCAAGTTGCTTGTAGTTTTCCAAGCTGCTATATCCTTTATCCGCAATAAGATTCTCCGGATATGCTCCAAACTGGTCACGAAAAGACTTCAAATGAGGAAGCAATGTTCTGGTATCTGTGGGATTAGGATAAAGAGCATAGCTGGTAACAAAACCATTTTCTGTCCCTGCCTGAATATTATATCCAGGCTTCAGTTGCCCATTCTGCATATGATCTTCTTTCATACGCATGAAAGTTGCATCAGGATCGGTCTTGGAAAAGCTGCGACGCTCTCCAAGGGTAACTCTATACTGTTCATATTTTTGCTTACGTGGAAGAAGATCACGAGCAAGTGTTTTATGGACTTTCAGGAGTTTTTTTTTACCTGTTTGTCTTCCTCATTTGATAGATTCTCAAGGGTTCTGTTTATCTGAGCTGCCATTTGGGCGATAGTCTCAGAACTCACCGGTCCTTTTCCCATTTCGGGTAAATCATCCTCTCCAAACTCTATGTTTTCTTCTGCTGTCAGTCGCTGTACTTCTTTAAGGTACTGGCGGACCTTTTCTTCAAGACGGCTATCAAATGTCTCTACAGCTTTTTTCCAGACAAATGTATACCGGTTAGCCCGTGATTCAATCTTTGTTCCATCTACGTACAATGTATTGAGACTAACATACCCTTGTTTGTGGAGTAATTTTACAACCTCTACAAAAACTTCATTGATAACGGAAGTAAGCTTGTCCTTCCGGAAATTATTTATTGTACGAAAATCAGGGGACTGACAGCCGGCGATCCATCGAAAATAGATGTTCTCCCGCACATTTTTTGCTATCATGCGAGAACTACATACGTTATTTAGATAACCGTAGACAATTACTTTCAGAAGCATAAGGGGATGGTAACGACTGGCGCCACCTCCGACATACTTCTTTAGAATCGGGGTAAGATTCAACTGATCTAATGTTGAGTCAACTAAACGAACAAGGTGGTTAGCTGGGATCATTTCATCCGCAGTAGGCGGAAACAGCTCTCCTTGACCAACAACATACGGCTTAAAGGTTACTTTGTCAGAAACTCCTCTTGGCATAGTGAATTCTAGCATAACCTATAGCACATGTAAATTTAAAAAGGGACTGCCTACTTAATAGACAGCCCC
>NZ_MWQY01000055.1 GCF_002087085.1 Marispirochaeta aestuarii
TTAGCCCGCATTTCTCACAAACCAGCGAGGACCCTGCATTAAATCAGTATCAGACATGAGCCTGCCCAATTCACCGCGCGTTTCGGTTCATTACTTCAGCATTCCTTTTGGTAGTAATTGAATGACGACCATGTAATCCATTATTTGCATGGTTATTTCTATCCATTGGGCACAGCTTCTTCTCGATCGGGAAAAGGAGAATCTGTTTCTGGAAATTTTTCCTCTACACAGCGCGGGCAAACCGTAGCCAAGAATCCCAATATGGATAAGCGGCGGGCAGTCGGATGCGTATCCGGCGCACAGTTACTTTAACCATTGCAGATACTTTTAAGATCTTCAGTCGCAGTGTCGCGGCCTGGGATCTGGTCCACTCGCTGCCGGCAAGGTACTTCCCTCGAAGCCAGACAAAAAAGGTATAAGCGATAGAAGAAAACCAGAGCCGTAACTGGTTCGAGCTCATCCAGCCAGTTGAGGTACGGTCCGCAAAAAGATAGAGTTGCTGTTCCTTGATTCTGTTCTCCATATCTCCCCGCCCACAATACAGCTCTTCATACAAGATCTTTGCCGGACATTTCAGGATGGGAATATTCGTTACGACAAAGCGAGGATTGGCACCCTTGTGAAGGTACTCCACTTTGGCTACAACCCTCCGGCTTCTACTCCAGGAGGTATTTGTTTTATAGATGAGCTCCTTGAAAAGACGCTGTTTCTCGTTTGAGGCGTTGTACCTATGCTCAACTTGATACAGCTCTTTGCCGATGGATCGTTTCAGCCTGCTATTTTTCGCCAGTCCAAAGAGATACGAGATCTTGACGGATTCGCAATAGGCCATAATCTGTTCTCTGCAGAATCCGGAATCTCCGCGTACGATAATGTGAACCTCCGGATACCGGTCCCGGATTTTCGGGACAACTCTCTGCAGGACCTCCACTGTCCCAAGGCTTGCATCGATATCGGAAGATCGCAGCTGCGCACAAATCAGATGCTGACCTGAAAAAACATACAGGGGGAGATAGCAGTACTTGTCGTAGTAACCATGGAAGAAGCGGCCCTCCTGCTCGCCATGCAGAGGATCATCAGTCGCATCGAAATCAAGGATAATTTCTTTTGGTACTTCATCGAAACTTTCCAGAAAGAGATCGATAAACAGGTCCTCGATTTTGTCATTGTCCCAGGTAATCCTGTTGTATCGCTTTCCGTATTCTTCGGCAACCTCTTTACCAAGTTCCAGACGGTTGAGCGTGCTCTTCCCGGAGAGTACTTCACCGTCACCTTTATCGCAGACTAAAGCCAAGAGAGGATCTTTTCGCCATTCGTCATGATCGTTCAGATCTTCATATCCCTGACAGATACCGAAGATTCGTTGAGTCAACAAATGCGAGACCGTATGCTCGGTATAAGATGGATGGCGATTATCCTGAAAACAGTCTGCCAGTCGCGCAAGAATTCGGTGACGTTTTTCAATCTGGTGGAGGATGACCAATCCGCCGTCGGATGTCGAGACTTCGGCGTCGTGTGTAAGCACCATTTCTTGTCTTCCAAAGCCTTGAAAAGTCAGTTGATCGGCTGTACACTCTGTATTCATAGAGGGTTCCTTTTACGATAGTTATTTGTTTGGCTACTAATAATTTATCATAAAAAGGCCCTCTTTTTCATTTTATTTGTGAGAAATGCGGGTTAG
>NZ_MWQY01000056.1 GCF_002087085.1 Marispirochaeta aestuarii
AAAACTGATATGATGTGACCTTTGTCAAGGTTTATTTTTCTTTCACGAAACAAAAACCTCCTAACATAATGAACAAAGAAAGGGATCGATAGACAGGAAATCAGTTTTCGGCATTTGACCATTCTGATATACGCATATTGGTTAATGCAGGCCAATGGTCCGCCTTAAGCCCTTTCCGTCTACTTGCGTGAATCACCTCCGGGGTGTCAACATAGTTTTATCGAAGATAGCTGGATCGTTGCCCGATTATCCTGTCTATCAATCTCTCTCATCCTTACTCCCTCTTCTTGAAATCGGATTGGTCAGTTGATTCTATTGTTCATCATACCCCAGATGAAGCAGGACAACTCTCTGGCAACAGCCACGGTTGCCTTGTTGTGATGCACACCACGGGCAACAAGATGATTGTAGACTCTGTGCAACCTTCTGTTGGCATTATCAGCATATGCGATAACATCAGGTTCATTACCTTTCTGCCTCGCCAGGAGCCGCTTCGATTTCTTGCCATAAATGTTGCTTTTCAGGGTTGAGTTGGCTCCTTCGATAAGCAAGAGCCGTAAACGTTGATTCCCTGCCTTTGTGATGCTCCCTCGCCGTTCTCTCTGACCACTGGAGTTCTCCTTGGGAACCAGACCCAGGAATGAGGAGAACTGTTGTGGGTTTGCAAACCGACAGAAATCTCCAACTTCTGCAATAAACGATAGTGCCGTATGCGTCTCTATCCCCCTAAAACAACGCAGTTTCGAGACCCGGTCTTGATAGGCATCCTGGGCTGCCAACTCTTCGATCCGCTGATTACAACGATCTACCTTCTCCTGTTGGTCGTGTATTTCCTGCAGATATTCATTAAACGTTTCCTGGTCGACCACATCCTGAAAGAGTTGCTCTTTCAGCCACCTATAGTGGACTTTAGTCCAATAATTCGTTCCACCGGTGAAACATCGTCCATGACGCAGGAGGAAGGACAACAGGTTCTGTTTCGCTCGCCTAAGAGCTTTTTGCCGGGTATTTCTCAACCGTGTATAATTTTTTATCGCTTCATCCTCTGGCGTCGGTATGTGGATAGCACTGTAGGTACCCCAAGCCAGATGTCTGGCCAGTCCTTCAGCATCTGTCCTGTCCGTTTTTACATGATTGCCAGGTGCTTTTGGCAACGTGGTAGGAGCCATGATTACACAGGGGATATCTGCTTTTGCCAGATCCCGGTAGAGCCCGTATCCGGTTGGTCCTGCTTCATAACCACAAAGAACGGTGCATTCGGGATGTTCTTTCTGTAATTTTCGAACATATTTGACCACCAGTGCACTCTTGCTGGTAATTTTGGTTTGGCCGAAACTCTTCTGATTTGAGAAGTTGAATGAACACAGAGAGTAGGTATCTTTGTGGACATCGATTCCAATGTGGATTACAGTATTCATTAGTGACCTCCATTTGTATGCGGTAGCCGCATGGGTTGTTTTCTTTTCCCAGTATGCTCGGTGAATCCGCGATTCGCAAACTGGGGGTCACTTCATATTGTCTACTCTTTTTCCCATATCCTGCG
>NZ_MWQY01000057.1 GCF_002087085.1 Marispirochaeta aestuarii
CAACGAACTATAATTAACTAAACATGGGTAAAGAGAAGTCTCACATTAACGTTGTCGTTATCGGTCATGTCGATTCTGGTAAGTCTACCACTACCGGTCATTTGATTTACAAGTGTGGTGGTATTGACAAGAGAACCATCGAAAAGTTCGAAAAGGAAGCCGCTGAATTAGGTAAGGGTTCTTTCAAGTACGCTTGGGTTTTGGACAAGTTAAAGGCTGAAAGAGAAAGAGGTATCACTATCGATATTGCTTTGTGGAAGTTCGAAACTCCAAAGTACCAAGTTACCGTTATTGATGCTCCAGGTCACAGAGATTTCATCAAGAACATGATTACTGGTACTTCTCAAGCTGACTGTGCTATCTTGATTATTGCTGGTGGTGTCGGTGAATTCGAAGCCGGTATCTCTAAGGATGGTCAAACCAGAGAACACGCTTTGTTGGCTTTCACCTTGGGTGTTAGACAATTGATTGTTGCTGTCAACAAGATGGACTCCGTCAAATGGGACGAATCCAGATTCCAAGAAATTGTCAAGGAAACCTCCAACTTTATCAAGAAGGTTGGTTACAACCCAAAGACTGTTCCATTCGTCCCAATCTCTGGTTGGAACGGTGACAACATGATTGAAGCTACCACCAACGCTCCATGGTACAAGGGTTGGGAAAAGGAAACCAAGGCCGGTGTCGTCAAGGGTAAGACTTTGTTGGAAGCCATTGACGCCATTGAACAACCATCTAGACCAACTGACAAGCCATTGAGATTGCCATTGCAAGATGTTTACAAGATTGGTGGTATTGGTACTGTGCCAGTCGGTAGAGTTGAAACCGGTGTCATCAAGCCAGGTATGGTTGTTACTTTTGCCCCAGCTGGTGTTACCACTGAAGTCAAGTCCGTTGAAATGCATCACGAACAATTGGAACAAGGTGTTCCAGGTGACAACGTTGGTTTCAACGTCAAGAACGTTTCCGTTAAGGAAATCAGAAGAGGTAACGTCTGTGGTGACGCTAAGAACGATCCACCAAAGGGTTGCGCTTCTTTCAACGCTACCGTCATTGTTTTGAACCATCCAGGTCAAATCTCTGCTGGTTACTCTCCAGTTTTGGATTGTCACACTGCTCACATTGCTTGTAGATTCGACGAATTGTTGGAAAAGAACGACAGAAGATCTGGTAAGAAGTTGGAAGACCATCCAAAGTTCTTGAAGTCCGGTGACGCTGCTTTGGTCAAGTTCGTTCCATCTAAGCCAATGTGTGTTGAAGCTTTCAGTGAATACCCACCATTAGGTAGATTCGCTGTCAGAGACATGAGACAAACTGTCGCTGTCGGTGTTATCAAGTCTGTTGACAAGACTGAAAAGGCCGCTAAGGTTACCAAGGCTGCTCAAAAGGCTGCTAAGAAATAAGGAGATTGATAAGCCTTTTCTAGTTTCATATCTTTTATATTTAAATAT
>NZ_MWQY01000058.1 GCF_002087085.1 Marispirochaeta aestuarii
CAGGGCCAGCGCATTAAACCAGTTCAAGCAGTGGGCTCGAAGGACTGGTCAGGAGCAAAGAGCAACTGCTCCAAATAGCTGTTATTCCAGCCAGCAGCTTTGCGTCGCGCCTTGAGACTAGCCTTACTCGATTTGTCACGACGAACCAGATTCAGAGCCATACGCCGTAGAATCGCGAAGTTCTCCGGAGAATGGCCTTTTCGCATACGGCTCTCATCCTCGCGAAAAACCATATCCAGAACCCAGTGGACCGAGTTTTCCACTCCCCAATGTGCTCGTACGGCGGTGTTCAGGAGTTCTGCATTGGCAGGGAGCGAGCTGATGTAGTAGCGACTCTCAACGCTCTCCTTGTCGCCGATCGTTCGTCGCGATCTGACCATGGCAATACTCTTGACACCTTTCCACTCTTTGATGAACGGTTTCAGCCAGTCGATCTCTTCAGTCGCCAGGCATTCGCGGACTTCAAGGCGACCGTGTTCCTTATTGAAGTCCCTGTGATATTCAATCCACTCTTCCAGCTTTTCGGACCCTGGTTTGATTTCATCGAAGCAGAACTTCAATTCATTGTGCAGTTGAGGTCTATTTCCCTTCACTGCAAGCACATAATCGGCCTGCTGCTGCTTGATCTGATTGGCAATCTCTGTCTGACAGCCAATAGCGTCTATGGTCACGATGCATCCCTTTAACTCAAGCAGCTTAAGAAGCTCAGGGATAGCAGTTATCTCATTTGATTTCTCATCAGTTTTCACCTGGCCGAGTATCATACGATTCTCTGAGGCCCAGGCGCTGACCATGTGAATTGCAGATTTTCCACTGTAATGATCATGACTACGCCGTGCTGTCTTTCCATCGATTGCAACGATTTCTCCTTGGGTCTGTTCACGGATTGAATTGACCCAGCTGAGAAAGCATTGCTGAAGTTGTTCAGGATTGAGGCGAATGAACAGCCTACGTATTGTATCGTGAGAAGGAATACCATTGGGAAGAGCCAAAAACTTCCTCAGCCACTGTTCTTTCTCCTTCCCATAAGTCTCAATTTCCTCCCATGTCTCACAATGGCAGACTACTGCACAGATGGTAAGAACTATGATATCTAGGATAAGATGCCGCTTATGTCGATCTATCCGCGGGTCTTCGATTGTTTGAAAATGCTCCATGATATTCATTGACTGACTCTTGCTCATCTTACCCTCCGGCACCGATTGATGCAAAGAGTCTGCCCTATCAGGGAGAAAATGTCTAGAACGTATAAAAATTCATATGTGACTGCATAAAAATTTACCTATCGCTCTTCGAGCCGACTGCCTGTGCATAACTATGTGCGC
>NZ_MWQY01000059.1 GCF_002087085.1 Marispirochaeta aestuarii
CAGGGCGAACGCACATAGATATGCATGAACAGGCGGCGGTCGATAGGCTTTTCTGTATTAATATACAACAGAAGTGAATTCTTATACTACTAGACTTTTTCAACTCCTTATTTGATAATGGATTAGAGTATAAGGAGTGCATATGAAGAAGCCGACAGCATCCATCGTTGATCATTTTGAGGAATTAGCAGATCCCAGAATCGAACGAAACAAGAAGCACGCCCTGATAGACATCATCGTTCTGACGATTTGTGCTGTTATCACGGGGAGTGAAACCTGGGAGGAGATTGAAGATTATGGTCACTACAAAGAAGAGTGGCTCAAATCGTTTCTCCCCTTGCAAAATGGCATTCCTTCACATGATACCATCCGCCGGCTTTTCATCCGACTCAATCCTGACGAGCTTCAGCGGTGCTTCATGAGCTGGATAGAAGCCGTACGAGATGTTATAGCCGGTGATGTCATCGCAGTAGATGGGAAAACACTCAGACGAAGCGGAGACCAGGTGAGCGGGAAATTGCCTATCCATATGGTCAGTGCCTGGGCCGCAGGGAGTGGGGTACTCCTGGGACAGAAGAAGACTGCAGAGAAATCAAACGAGATAACCGCCATTCCTGCCCTACTGGAATTGCTCAAGATTAAGGGGTGTATTGTTACGATCGATGCCATTGGCTGTCAGAGTGAGATTGCAGCAACTATTCAGAACAAGAAAGCTGACTATGTCCTTGCGCTGAAAGGAAATCAGAAGAATCTCCATGAGGACGTGAAATACTTCTATCATGAGCTGGAAGAGAAGGACTTAGCAGAAGAGTGGCTCGATAGTCATACAACAGTCGATAAAGACCATGGACGCATTGAGATCCGTGAATACTATCAGAGCGATGAGATCGCTTGGCTCCCGGAACTAAAGAACTTTGTCGGGGCAAAGACCATCGGAATGGTAAAGGCAACCCGGATTATTGGCAAAAAGCAATCGACCGAATGTCGATACTATATCTCAAGCTTGCCGATAGATGCACAGCGCTTTGCCCATGCGGTACGCTCGCATTGGAGTGTGGAGAACACCCTTCATTGGACATTGGATATGACGTTCAGGGAAGATGATTCCCGGATGCGCGAAGGTTATTCGGCAGAGAACTTTGCCATGATGCGACGGTTAGCGTTGAGTTTGATGAAACGAGATAAGTACTCGAAGAAATCATTGAAACGTCGCAGAAGGATTGCTCATCTCGATA
Source organism: Marispirochaeta aestuarii (assembly GCF_002087085.1). Lineage (NCBI taxonomy): Bacteria > Pseudomonadati > Spirochaetota > Spirochaetia > Spirochaetales > Spirochaetaceae > Marispirochaeta > Marispirochaeta aestuarii. Next base: position 1,236 of record NZ_MWQY01000059.1, read on the forward strand.
ACTCATACTTAACCCAAATGCTGTTTAGTTCTGACGAGGCTATCGACCGCCGCCTGCCTGGATGAGTTTATGTGCGTTCGCCCTGGG
>NZ_MWQY01000060.1 GCF_002087085.1 Marispirochaeta aestuarii
TAATTGCAGCAGAGATCTTGGCTCCAAACTCATAGGCTCCTCTGGCCTTACCGCGGGCGATGGGCCTCACATGGGGCTGCGACAAACTGACGATTTTTCCACGGATAGAATGTTTATGCTCACGGTACAGATACATCTGCTGATCATAGGCCTTCTGAATTACCAGTAAATCCTTATACTCTTTCCGACTCAAGGTACTCATTGGAACAGTTTTGATTAATTCCTTAACTGTCTTTAAGTTACGCCGTACATACTGCAGCTGCTGCCGGGTTGCTTTCCGTATCTGCTGTCGTGTCCTTCGCCGGCCCCGTGCAAAGGTCAGATATTGGTTCCGTGCTCGTATCCGGTAGGTTCTCGGTTTCTTCTTAAGGCCACTTTCGGCGTACAGGGTATCAATAATACCTTCAAGCTTCTTCCGCGCGTCATCAAGCAAGCCAACATCAGTTGGAAAACGGATGTCCTGCGGAATACAGGTTGCATCCAGTATCAACTGACCCTCATTATCCTGATCATCGTCACTATCGTCTTTTTTATCGCTCTTTTTACTCTGTTTCTTTTCCACAAACTTCTTGGCGATAAGCTCATTCACTTCCGCGATAATCTCACTCCCCAGGCGTTTTCGAAAATACACCATCAGACTCGCTTCAAAGATGGGGTCTTCCTGATAAGATTCAAAGCCAAGAAAATATTGCAGATACGGATTCTCCTGAATCTGCATAATCGTCTCTTCATCTGTTACATTCAATTTTTCTTTTATTATCAATGCACCCAAAGCAACTCGTACACTTTTTGCCCGCCGTCCTTTCTTTTTGGAAAAAGAATTGGCATACCGCGGTTCTATCTCTTTCCAGGGAATGATCCTGGACATTTGTACCCAACGGTTATCTGCTCGCAGCCGGCCACCAAAAGGCAGGTAGAAATCCACAAACTCAGGGTAAGCTATTCGCTTTTTGTACAAATCACCCTCCAATCAAGTGCACGGCTTTTTGGCCATTTTTCGCATTTTCCGTGCACCTTAACAGGAGAAATCCTAACATATTTCCCCGCTCTATGGGAATTTATCTATTTTTCAGGAGACCCTA
>NZ_MWQY01000061.1 GCF_002087085.1 Marispirochaeta aestuarii
CAATATATACCGCGTTTAGCTTTTTTTCAATATATATAACATCCAATTGAGCTGCGTGGCGTTAAGTTGGCATGCGTTTGTGCTGCTACCGAACCAACAGTATATCATCAGTTTCGCTCGCATCACCTTCGTTATATCTACTCTATTATTGGAACCAGTAGCACAAACCATGACAATAGCCACGTCTGCTCCAATTGCAGGTTATACCGTAAATTATTCACTACTATATTGATAAGATAATTGCTCCGGGAGATCTTCCCATACTCTTTTTATCGCTGAAGCATAAGAAATAAGTGTTTCAGAATTAATATTCAAGGTTTCTTCCAAGAGTGTTGTCCTATATAGGTTCATCAAGTCAGTGTCATCAGCGTTAACAAATATATTCCCATTCTTTTCCCTTAATTCTTGTGAGGATCTACCATGACCATGCTTAATAACATTACATAATAATCTGAGCTCATCCAATACTGTCCAGTCATTTAAAGATTCAAAATCAAATCCGAAGTCTCTATACAAATTAGGAATATCATTATATTTCGCGATGAATGAGCTAAATTCAACATGTACATACCGTCGAATTTCATCGTATAAGAATATACGCATTTGCTGATGATAGAATTCAAACAAAGTGGCATGCCATGTAGCTGTCGCTGTATATAATCCCAATCTAAGCATATTGTATCTTCTAAAACCGTAGTCATATGCTAGTTCAGCCATATCATAACCGTCAGCATATTCATCAGCAGGCATGGACATTATTTCATTAAAGTATTGCTCTGCAGCTTCATTTGCCTCTGTATCAATATTTTGAAATTGCGGAAGTATTTTTTGGATATAGGGATCAATAAAATCATCAATTTGATTTTTATGAAGTTCCCTTCTCATGGGGTGTAAGAATATCCAGATATCTCTCATTATGTTATCCCCTTTCAATACTTCAAATTTTTATCGGTATAACATCCAATTGAGCTGTGTGGCGTTAAGCTGGCATGTGTTTGTGCTGCAACT
>NZ_MWQY01000062.1 GCF_002087085.1 Marispirochaeta aestuarii
CTTCTGAAGGTCTCACCCAATACCATCACCAACCGTATCGGCCGTATGGCAAGACAGGCTGTCGCTGTCCACTCCTCCTTATCTGCAGAGATCTCCCTGACCGAGGACCTGGTGGCGGACGGCTTCGAGAGCTTTGTCTGCTCCCAGTACTTCCCCAACAATATCAACCTCCTGGCGGGAAAAGAATCTCAGTTCTGGTTTGCCTCAGACTATGCCCATTTGCGCAGAAAGGGCCGCATGACTGCATATCAAAAGAAAAAGAACCGTCAAGTACAGGCCGCGTTCTCCGGACACAGGCGAAGTATCTATCGGTCGTTTCAGGACTTGGTACGCCTCGGACTGGAACTTCAGGAGACGAGCAGGCACTCGTCTGTAACACTCTTTACCGATGAACATCCCCAGTACGCCAGGGTAATGCACGATCTTACCGGAGACGAGAGACAACGCATACAGCATCTGAGGATCAGTTCGAAACTTCCGCGGACGGTGCGGAACCAGCTGTTCAGTGTGAATTATCTTGACCGGGAGATTCGAAAGGATAATTCTGATCACACCCGGGAAACGGTGCAGTTTGCCCGGAATGCGTGCAACTGCATGGAGCGGCTTGCGGTCTATCGGCTGTATCACAATTACATCAAGCCGTATCGGATAGGGAAGAGGGAGGAAAGTACGATAAGCCATGCTGAACGGGCGGGTATTCCGGCTCAGCGCATTGCATCAGAGATGAGGACGGTGTTTACCCAAAGGCGCTTTTTCTCACGGACTGCCCGGCTCTCTGTCAGTGACAGGCTGATCTGGCTTAAG
>NZ_MWQY01000063.1 GCF_002087085.1 Marispirochaeta aestuarii
CCCTTGAGCCCCTCGGTCTCCATCATCGGTACAACGACGTTCTGCACATCCCCGCAGGAGTGCACCACGATGCCGCCGAAGGCCCGGGAGATCATGCTGTTGTATTTTACCCCGAACTCCCGGTAGAGATTCGGCGACATCAGGGCCGCAGTATCGTCGCTGATGCGGATACCGATGTCCCGGGGGATGTACCACATCTCGTGCCCCATGGTATAGAGGTTTTCAATCCGCCGCAGCTGTTCCTGCACAAAGGCGATTGTTGCCTCGGTGACCTTCTCCATCAGAAGATGGACCTCCTCGGGAAAAAGCATGGTGGCTTCAATGAATGATGTATACTCCCATATCAGGGAGGCAGTAACCAGGGGCGAGGGAACATTCACCAGTCTCAAGGGCAGGTCACTGCGGGACTGAAGGTACTCGATACGCTCGTAGGCCCGGACAAAAGCCGGGTTTGTCTTTGCATCCGGAATCTCCAGGGCTTTGATCTCATCCCTGTTCTCCTCTCTAAAACGCGGTTTTATCCAGGGATCGGCCTCCCTGTTATTCGTTGCCTCGCAACCGAAGGCCTCGGCGATAATCCCGATACCCAGGTTCGGCTTTATGTTGGGCATGGCGAAATCGAGAAAGGCCTCCCGGTCACGGTGATAATGTATATTCCAGTCCAGTTCCGCCTGGTCGTTTTCCACGTATTCCTTGAAGGCCGCATGAAAAGGTCCGAGCTCTATCATGAACGGGACGACACCCGTCTCCTTCATGAGCCAGGTATCCC
>NZ_MWQY01000064.1 GCF_002087085.1 Marispirochaeta aestuarii
TTATTCGCTTGACCATATTAGTTTGTGCTCCTTCCTCTATTGCTGCGGTCGCCGCAGTCGTGTACGACAGCGTCTCCCTCGGTACCGTCGGCAGACTCAGAGTCGGCAAAGCCGCCTCTTCGCTGCATGGTGGTACTTCGGGTCTCCCCGTGGCACTTTCGGCAGATTCAGATGGAGCAAAGCCACATCTTCACTGCGCGTTGGCGCTTCGGGTTTTATAACCGCACCCTGGAACTCCCCTAGCTGGTAAAACTACTTCCCGTTTCGTCTTACCGGTATGTTCCAGGCTCTCTATGTCAAAAGATCAGTTTCGGCCGGAAGATCTTACTCTTCCAGACCAGGAAGGATTACCATACAGATAATCAGCCCTCTTCTATATATGGAGGTAAAGGGACTCGCCTTCCGCACAAAATCGTCCTGATTTCGTGCTCCCGGCCACCTCGCTCACTGGCGAGGTACATCCCTGCACCTCTTCCGGCCCTCATCGGGCCGCGTTCGCTCGTTTCGAGTCCCTTTGAAAGACTCTTCTCAAGCAAACTGTATATATGGAGGTAAAGGGACTCGAACCCTTGACCCCTAGAATGCAAATCTAGTGCTCTAGCCAACTGAGCTATACCCCCGGCAATTCAAAAGCCTCGGGGGACACCCCTTTAGGCTTCTTCCCAACTTTTTTTCATTTTATCAAAAAATGAGAGGGCGAAGAGACCGCTTCCTGTTTAAACAAGAAGCAGGTTCCATCAAGTATCGTCGTTCGCGTAAAGCTGTCCCT
>NZ_MWQY01000065.1 GCF_002087085.1 Marispirochaeta aestuarii
AAGAAAAAAGTCCCCTATTGGAGGATATTCTCACACCTTATTACCTCCTCCGGCATCCGGGATACAGCCCGCCTTTTAAGGGTCTCTCCCAATACCGTCAATAACCGCATCAGCAGAATGGCCAGACAGGCCATTGCGATCCACGCATCCTTATCCTCGTTAATCTCCCTGCAGGAGGACCTGGTAGCAGACGGCTTCGAGAGCTTTGTCTATTCCCAGTACTTTCCCAACAACATCAATCTACTGGCCGGAAAAGAGTCCCAGTTCTGGTTTACCTCTGACTATTCCCATTTGCGACGAAAAGGACGCATGACAGAGTATCAAAAGAAGAAAAACCACCAGATACAAAAAAGGCTTCCAGTACACAGACGCAGTATTTATCGGTCATTTCAGGATTTAGTGCGCTTCAGTCTGGACCTTCGGGAGAAGAGTTCACGATCATCTGTTACACTCTTTACCGATGAGCATCCCCAGTACGTCCGGGTAATGTGTGATCTTCCCAGGGAGGAAAGAGGACTCATTACGCACCGGAGGATCAACTCGAAGCTTCCGCGGACAGTGCAAAACGATTTATTCAGTGTTAACTATCTTGACCGGGAAATTCGCAAAGACAACTCCGACCATACCCGGGAGACGGTTCAGTTCGCCCGGAACGCGAACAACTGCATGGAGCGGCTTGC
>NZ_MWQY01000066.1 GCF_002087085.1 Marispirochaeta aestuarii
AGTGACCTGAGGCAGATAGCGAATAACCTGAGCTTTCCCGGCTCGGCGGCGGGAGCAATACGGGTTAATGGACTTGATCCTGAAGAGAACGAACTGTCCGAGTACGTGGATCCCTTCAGTATGAAGGATGTGCTTGATTACCAGATGGGGATGAACGTGAACCTGGGCTTTAATCTTTCAACATCCTACCGCTTTACCCTGCTGAGTCTGACGATTAACCCGGGAATGAACGGTTCCTACGCGACGACCAGCGGCCGGGTAATGATGCGCGATGTTACCGGAGACGGCCTTCCGGACCACATAATGAAGTATCCCGGAGACGCATTTTTGCGGGTAAAACCGAACCTGGCCGGAAAGGCGGGACTGCTGAAAAGCGTACAGCTGCCCCAGGGCGGAGCCTGCGACCTCGAGTATACAGCATCCAGACACACAGTCGATCAACCGCATCACCGCTGGCTCCTGAGTTCGGTAAGCTGGAGCGACGGCCGGGAGGGCGAGGAGACGGCCTACGGCGAGCATACCTACAGGACGGAATACACCTACGACCATGGAATGTACGACCGCTGGGACCGCCAGTTTCTGGGCTACGGAAGGGTAACGAAAACACGGGGAGACGTGGGGGACCTGCAGAAAACAGTGACCCTGTACGACACAACAGATTACGCCCATCGGGGCCTG
>NZ_MWQY01000067.1 GCF_002087085.1 Marispirochaeta aestuarii
TGTGATCATTGAAAAGTCAGAGAAGGAAGAAGATTCGGGAGAAAGAAACGTCGAGGTAGATGTTGCATGTAGTTTATTCTGACGTTTCTTTCTTCCTTTATTTTGAGTAGTGTTCCGAGTACGTATCCAGTACCTTGCGAATAAGTTGCTGATAGGGCACATGAGATTCCTCGGAAGCTTGTTTAAAGAAATCAATACTCTTTTTTGAAAGAATAATGGTTATTTTTTTTGTTTCTTCCTTTGGAACAAGTTTTTCCGGAGATGGGAGAAAATCTTCAATTTCTTTTGCTGAAGAAATAGCCTCTCTAATATCCTCAGGAGCGTTTGTGTATCTTGTCTTCATATCTTATCCTTCCTTCACGCCAGAAACCAGCGCCGAAGATTCTGATATTTTTATCACGCAGTGTAAACCGAACTGTAACAATCCCCTCGGAGATCCTGCCAATGCAAAAGTATCGGTTTTCATCTACGCTGTGCTTCTCATCCTGCAAGATAATTCTATGTGCATCAAAGAATGCATACTGAGCCTGTTCGAATGAGATATTGTGCTTTTCCTGGTTTACCTCATTTTTGTTAGTATCCCATTCGAAAGTCATACATATAAAATACCATAAATATAACCATATATCAATATGGTGCATTCGAACCTTGGCACGACTAAAAAAGGGGCTGA
>NZ_MWQY01000068.1 GCF_002087085.1 Marispirochaeta aestuarii
TTATTCGCTTGACCATATTAGTTTGTGCTCCTTCCTCTATTGCTGCGGTCGCCGCTGTCGTGTACGACAGCGTCTCCCTCTGATCCTGTTGCCCAGTCTCAGATGTAGCTAAGCCACATCTACAGCTGGTCGCAAGAATCTCGGGTTCTCCCGTGCCACCGTCGGCAGACTCAGATGGAGCAAAGCCACATCTTCACTGCGCGTTGGCGCTTCGGGTTTTATAACCGCACCCTGAAACTCCCCTAGCTGGTAAAACTACTTCCCGTTTCGTCTTACCGGTATGTTCCAGGCTCTCTATGTCAAAAGATCAAAAAAATTAACCGCCTGATTTCTTTAAACGGTTAATCGTATATGGGCCTGACTAGACTTGAACTAGTGACCTCACGCTTATCAGGCGTGCGCTCTAACCACCTGAGCTACAGGCCCCAAATGTTTGGCCGAACAGACGCTCAAGCGCCAGCCAGGCCCAATATAAATAGAAAAGGGCGAAGAGACCGCTTCCCGTTTAAACAAGAAGCAGGTTCCATCAAGTATCGTCGTTCGCGTAAAGCTGTCCCT
>NZ_MWQY01000069.1 GCF_002087085.1 Marispirochaeta aestuarii
CGGGCTTTCCGGGGCTCCGCTATCGCTCCGGCCTCCTCCCCCGCTACTATTTTTTACCGGTCAAAAATAGTAGCGGGGTGCGGGGTCCGCCTTCGGCGCCCCTGCAATCCCTTGCCGGTAGTGTCATTAAAAACCGTTTTGCATTTTTAAATCAGCTAATCTGCTAACAAGAAGGATACCCGCGCATTGTATTGCTCCTTAAAATCTGCGCGAATCCGTTGTACTTCTCCTGGCCTTTTCCATTGTACTTCCCGCTCCTCGGTGTCAAGAACTTCAGCAAGTCGCTTCGCGATTCTTGACACCTCATCGCTTACGAAGGTGCAGAAGAAAAAACCAGGAGGTTTTCACTATGTCAGCTTTTATTCACAAAGAACTGTCAAACAAGGTTTTAGGGGCTGCGTTCAAGGTGCACTCCGCGTTGGGCGAAGGCTT
>NZ_MWQY01000070.1 GCF_002087085.1 Marispirochaeta aestuarii
CACCCGTATGGGCCTGTCCAGAATGTCGTAGTCCGTCACCGTCCCGTTCCGCATGCTTGCGGGGACAGGGTCATCAGGGCCGGGGCTGAATCCGGGCTGCCCCTCTTCGATGCTCCGTCCTTTTTCGTCGTAGCGGACTGCTCCGCTTACGTTCCAGCCTGTTTCGCCATTTCCGTTTTCATCGGTCATCACACCGCTTTTTGCGCTGTAGATTGTTCGGCCAAGGCCGTCGATTGCTAGAATGGTCCGGATGGTCTCCCCGTTTTCCGGGTCCGTGCTGATCTTGTTCTCTGTTATGCTCCGCCGGTACGCATCCCCGGCATGCTCGTAGGCGTAGTGTACTGCCGGGATGCTCTCGTCGTAGGGGGTGTAAACGGCGCTCAGCCGTCCGTAGCTGTCGTATTCGCTTCTCTCGGTCAGGCCGTTGG
>NZ_MWQY01000071.1 GCF_002087085.1 Marispirochaeta aestuarii
CAAACAAGGTTTTAGGGGCTGCGTTCAAGGTGCACTCCGCGTTGGGCGAAGGCTTACTCGAAAGGGTCTATCAGCGGGCGTACGTGCTGGAGCTCCAGGCACTGGGGCTTTCCGTTGTACAGCAGGCGGCCTTCCCCGTCTCTTATCGCGGAGAGTCCGTCGGTACCTTCAGGGCCGATATGGTTGTAAACAATGCTATCCTCATCGAGCTTAAAGCTGTCTCGCAGGTTACTTCCGGTATGGAATCTCAGCTTTACAACTACCTTAAGCTCTCTGGTGTGCAGGTCGGGTATCTGTTCAACTTCAATGTTCCGTCGCTTTTTTACAAACGGCTGGTTAATACCCGGAGCGGGCCTGCCTGAAGGGGCTATTCAGCCCCTTTTTTAGTCGTGCCAAGGTTCGAATGCACCATATTGATATATGGTT
>NZ_MWQY01000072.1 GCF_002087085.1 Marispirochaeta aestuarii
GAAAACCGGTCATAATTGCCGTATAAACGGGGAAACTGAGTTTTTCAGGAGACCCCACATAGGCATACCAGTTCTTTCCCGAGCGTATTGGGTCTATGGTGGTCCACCTGTTGATGTCGGGCTTGTAATCCCTGAACCCGTAATCATACAGCCCCACCTTCGGGTCAAACTTCTTCCCGTTAAAACCGAACAGCGTTGCAGACAAGGCATTCCAGCCCACGCTATTGTGATTATCATGCCTTTGTCGTGGCCGGTCATAGCGATTACCCCACACATCGTAGCAGTATTCTTCCCGCTGGTTCCCCCGCTCATCGGTGATCCCGATTACCGATCCCAGTATATCATGCAGGTAATAGTCCTTGTCTTTACAGCGCAGGCGTCCCCAGCTGCTTTCGGCAAACTCCTTTC
>NZ_MWQY01000073.1 GCF_002087085.1 Marispirochaeta aestuarii
CAGGGTTTCTGTTACCCGCCCCTCCGGGTCGGTGCTGATGGTTCTCGGGAGGCCTGCTTCTATGCCGTACTCAGTCGTCAGTACCGAGTCGTCCGGCAGTTCCACCCGTACGGGCCTGTCCAGAATGTCGTAGTCCGTCACCGTCCCGTTCTGCATGATGGAGGGGACAGGGGCATCAGGGCCGGGACTGAACCCGGGCTGCCCCTCTTCGATGCTCCGTCCTTTTCCGTCGTAGCGGACTGCTCCGCTTACGTTCCAGCCTGTTTCGCCGCTTCCGTTCTCATCGGTCCTCACACCGCTCTTGGCGCTGTAGATCGTACGGCCAAGGCCGTCGATTGCTATAATGGTCCGGAGGGTCTCCTCGTTTTCAGGGT
>NZ_MWQY01000074.1 GCF_002087085.1 Marispirochaeta aestuarii
AAAAGGTTTATCAGCGGGCGTACATGCTGGAGCTCCAGGCCCAGGGGCTTTCCGTCGTACAGCAGGCGGCCTTCCCGGTTTTTTATCGGAGGCAGTCCGTCGGCACCTTCAGGGCGGACATGGTTGTAAACAATGCTATCCTCATCGAGCTTAAAGCTGTCTCACAGGTTACTTCCGGTATGGAATCGCAGCTATACAATTACCTCAAGCTCTCAAGTTTGCAGGTCGGGTATCTGTTCAACTTCAATGCTCCGTCACTTTATTACAAGCGGCTGGTTAATACCCGGGGCGGGCCTGCCTGAAGGGGCGAATCAGCCCCTTTTTTAGTCGTGCCAAGGTTCGAATGCACCATATTGATATATGGTT
>NZ_MWQY01000075.1 GCF_002087085.1 Marispirochaeta aestuarii
TTATTTTGGGTGGATGAAATAGGAAAAATGTTCCCAAATCGAAAGATTTCACTGTTTTTTCTAAATCGAGTGTTTTATCAATCTGAATCGGTGAAAATCCACCAGTTACAAATCGTTGAAAAACAATAGAACCACGAGGTTCGATTTGAAAAGAAAAAGCCCCGCCATTCTTTATTTGAACTGGAATTTGCTGAGAGATTCCACCATTTTCTATTTGTAAACCAATTTGGTAGTTTGTCAGATCCGGATAAGTTACAAATGTACCATGTATGGTCACCCTATTACCGACGTTACAAGAACATAAACGTAACCGTCAATTAAACCCCACCTTATACCGGATAGCTGTATACCCTACAATCCT
>NZ_MWQY01000076.1 GCF_002087085.1 Marispirochaeta aestuarii
AAAAAATAGTAGCGGGGGAGGAGGCCGGAGCGATAGCGGAGCCCCGGAAAGCCCGCCCGACCACTTCATCTTCGATGAAGTGGCTTGCCACAAAACCGCTGGTTTTGTGGTCGGGTGCCGCCGGAAAATAAAAAATCCGCGCAAATCCGGGTCGACAAGACCCGTTCTTGAATCCGTGCGAATCTGCGGTATAAGGCTTCTTCCGGGTACGGGTGAACACAGGAAGCGGCTTTAGCCCTTCTGAAATCTGCCTGTACCGCCCCGAATGGGGAACCGGTATGGACTTAAATGCCGACCTGGAGAGTGACCTGAGGCAGATAGCGAATAACCTGAGCTTTCCCGGCTCGGCGGCGGGAG
>NZ_MWQY01000077.1 GCF_002087085.1 Marispirochaeta aestuarii
TGCCGCTCTCGGTACTCTCACGCATGGTACGGACAAGCCCGTACTCGTCGTAGGTATAGGTTTTCGTTATTGTTGAGCCTTCATAGGGGCCGCTTGTCTTTTCCCACTGTGTCGTCCGTTCTTCCGTCAGCTGCGGAAACACCGAGCCGACCTGCAGGTTCTGCTCGTAGACCGTTCCCCGGCCGACATGCTTCGTCGCGTAATATACCGGGACCGAGTCGTAGCTGCGTTCGGTACGGCGGTACACAAATCCGGATTCGTCCAGTACTTCCTTCTCCAGCATCAGGCCCCGATGGGCGTAATCTGTTGTGTCGTACAGGGTCACTGTTTTCTGCAGG
>NZ_MWQY01000078.1 GCF_002087085.1 Marispirochaeta aestuarii
CCTTGAACACAGAGAACCAGTGGGGACGGAACCTGCAGAACCTGAGCTACAGCTTCGACGATGTGGGAAACATCGAGGAGCGGAGAGATGCAAGCGGCAGGTACACATGCACCCAGAGCTACAGCTACGACGGCCTCTACCAGCTTGAGAGTGCAGAAGGAACCTACGTGAACAAACCCTCCGGCCACACCAGCTGGACCGATCGCTACAGCCAGAGCTTTAGTTATGACGGCCTGGGGAATATCCTTACGAAGACCAGCACGGAAACGCGAGTCCCCTCGGCCTCTGTCCGGCCCCTGAATTACGAGCTGGACTATGAGTACGA
>NZ_MWQY01000079.1 GCF_002087085.1 Marispirochaeta aestuarii
CTTGTAAAGAAGGTGAGCGCCGTACTGCGGGAAACCGGCGGAGCGGTGAACTACGGGTACGACGGCCTGGGACGACTGATACATATCCGCTACCCCGACCCCGCCATGGACGTGAGTTATCAGTACGGGACAGCCGCCGCGGCCGCCGAGTACGGAGCAGGCCGGCTGTTGAGCCGCAGCGACGAATCAGGGAGCATCGACTACGAATACGGAAAGATGGGTGAGGTTATTGCAGAGACCAGGACCCTGAGGCGTCTTGACCCCCTCTCGACCACCCGGGAGGCCCGCATCGAGTACCAGTCGAACTACC